>CAXUCM010000465.1:0-2582 GCA_964249315.1 uncultured Acetobacteraceae bacterium
CGACGCGGTGCCGAAGGGCAACTACTACCTGCTCGGCGGCGCGCCCACCGACAACAACGCCAAGCTGCTGCGGCAGGGCCAGATGAAGGTGCTGCAGCCGCTGATCGATCGCGGCGACGTCAAGGTGGTCGGCTCGCAATGGGTGCCGGAATGGTCGGCGACCGAAGCCCTGTCGATCGTCGAGAACGCGCTCACCGCCAACAAGAACAACATCCAGGGCATCGTCGCCTCCAACGACGCCGTCGCCGGCGGTGCGATCCAGGCGCTGGCGGCGCAGGGCCTGTCGGGCAAGGTCGGCGTCTCCGGACAGGATGCCGACCTCTCGGCGATCAAGCGGATCATCGCCGGAACCCAGAGCAGCGACGTCTACAAGCCGCTCAAGCTGATCGCCCGCACCGCGGCGAAGATGGCGGTCGACCTCGCGCGCGGAACCAAGCCCGCCTTCAATTCCTCGATCAACAACGGCAAGCAGGACGTGCCCACCGAGCTGCTGACGCCGATCGTGGTGACCAAGGCCAATATCGGCATGCTGGTCAAGGACGGTTTCTACACCCACACGCAGCTGTACGGCTGATCCCGGCGGCGCGCGATGGCCGAATTCCTGCTCGAGATGCAAGGCATCGTCAAGGAGTTCTCCGGCGTGCGTGCGCTCGACGGCATCGACCTCGCCGTGCGTCCCGGCGAGTGCGTCGGGCTGTGCGGCGAGAACGGCGCCGGCAAGTCCACCATGATGAAGGTGCTTTCGGCGGTGTATCCGTATGGGAGCTGGAGCGGCCGCATCCTCTGGGACGGCGCCCCGCTGCAGGCCGCCTCGATCCGCGAGACCGAGGCCGCCGGCATCGTCATCATCCACCAGGAGCTGATGCTGGTGCCGCAGCTCTCGGTCGCCGAGAACATCTTCCTCGGCCGCGAGCCGCTGAACCGTCTCGGACTGATCGACTTCGACGCGATGATCGCGCGCGCGACCGCCCTGATGGCCGACCTGCGCATGTCGCACATCAACGTCGCCAGGCCGGTCTCGCACTATGGCGGCGGCGAGCAGCAGCTCATCGAGATCGCGCGCGCGCTGAACAAGAACGCGCGCCTGCTGATCCTCGACGAGCCGACCTCGTCGCTGACCCGTCGCGAGATCCTGGTCCTGCTCGACCTGGTGCGCGACCTCAAGCGTCGCGGCACCGCCTGCGTCTACATCTCGCACAAGCTCGACGAGATCGCGGCGATCGCCGACAGCGTCACCGTGATCCGCGACGGCGCCTTCGTCGCCTCGCGGCCGATGGCCGAGCTGACCCAGGCCGACATCATCCGGATGATGGTCGGTCGCGAGATGAACAAGTTGTACCCGCGCGAGCCGCACGAGATCGGCGAGGTGGTGTTCGAGGCGCGCAACATCACCTGCTGGGATCCGGAGAATCGCGAGCGCAAGCGCGTCGACGACATCTCGTTCGCGGTGCGCGCGGGCGAGATCGTCGGCATCGCCGGCCTGGTCGGCGCGGGCCGCACCGAACTGGTCACCGCGATCTTCGGCGCCTGGCCCGGCACCAGCGCCGGCAGCCTGTTCCTGCGCGGCCGGCCGTTGCGGGTGCGCTCGCCGGTGGATGCGGTGCGCGCCGGCATCTGCATGGTCCCCGAGGACCGCAAGGCGCACGGCATCATCCCCGGCATGGGCGTCGGCCAGAACATGACGATGGCGGTGTTGAGCGGCTTCGCCAGAGGCGGCCTGATCGACGAGGAGGCCGAGCTCCGCGCGATCGAGACCGACATCGCGCGCATGCGCATCAAGACCGCGAGCCCGACGCTGCCGATCTCCCGTCTCTCCGGCGGCAACCAGCAGAAGGCGGTGATCGCCAAGATGCTGGCGCCGTCGCCCACGGTGCTGATCCTCGACGAGCCGACCCGCGGCGTCGATGTCGGCGCCAAGTACGAGATCTACCGGCTGATCATGGCGCTGGCCCGCACCGGGGCCGCCATCATCATGGTGTCCTCGGAGATGCCCGAGGTGCTCGGCATCTCCGACCGGGTGCTGGTGATCGGCGAGGGCGAGCTGCGCGGCGACTTCGTCAATGACGGCCTGACCCAGGAACAGGTGCTTTCGGCCGCGATCACGCCGGTGCGTCGCGCCGCCTGAGCGCCAGGGAGCCAAGATGAACAAGCCCGCCATCCCCGCACCCGCCGCCCACGGCCCGGCCCTCCAGAGCTCCGGGCTCGACGCGCAGCCGGGCTTCGCGCTGAAGCTCGACCATCTCAAGGGCGCCTTCTCGCGCTACAAGATCCTCGCCCTGCTGCTGGCGATCGCGCTGATCTGGGCGCTGTTCTGGCAGCTCACCGACGGCGACTTCCTGACCGCGCGGAACTTCTCCAACCTTCTGAGGCAGATGTCGGTCACCGGCATGCTGGCCTCGGGCATGGTGTTCGTCATCGTCTCCGGCGAGATCGACCTGTCGGTGGGCTCGCTGCTCGGCCTGCTCGGCGGTGCCGCCGCCATCCTCGACGTGACCTACCATCTGCCGCTGCCGGTCACGATCCTGGCGGTGCTGCTGTACGGCACGGCGTGGATGGCCAAGCACTACCAGATCATGGCAATG
>CAXUCM010000466.1:0-2578 GCA_964249315.1 uncultured Acetobacteraceae bacterium
GATCAATGCCGCGATCGAGGTCGCCAAGCAGTTGCGCGATGCGAGCTACCTCGTCCATGGCGCGGAAGATCCGGCTGCCCAGGCGCTTGTCGAAAGTCAAGTTTTCGCGACTCGCTGCAACGGGAGCGCGCCAGTACGCAGGCCTTCATAGACGGCTGGCGCGTGTTTGAGCGGCAGGCGATTGCAGTCCTCGACTTAGGCTTTCAGTCAAAAACATTTTCGATAACGTATCCCTCCGCCGAGGGCCGTCTGGGTGTGAGCCTCCTGCCACTTTAAGTAGCTCCTTAAGGTGGCCGTTGAGGTGTGTGGATGGATGGCGTGGTGGAGATCATCACCGGCCGGGAGCGGCGGCGACGCTGGAGCTTGCAGGATAAAATTAGGCTTGTCGCCGAGACCAACGAGCCGGGTTCGATGATCCGCGCCGTGGCCGCCCGCCATGGCGTTTGCGAGAGCCTGTTATTTACATGGCGGCGTCAGGCGCGTGAGGGCTTGCTTGGCCCGGTGCCGGAGAGCGTTGTGTTCGTGCCCGTGCAGGCGCTCACCCCGACTGGCCCGGCGTTGGCCCCGGTCGATGAGAGGGTAGGCCCGGCACCGGTGTCGCGGTCGGTGGGTGCGCCCGGGCTGATCGAGATCGAGTTGGGCAACGGGCGGCAGGTCCGTGTCGGCAGTGACGTGAACCTGGCCGCCCTGCGGCGCGTGCTGGCGGCGTTGCGCGCGTGATCCCGGTTGCCAGCAGCGTGCGGATCTGGTTGGCGACGGGCCATACGGACATGCGTCGCGGGATGCCGGGCCTGGCCTTGCTGGTGCAGGAGGGGTTCGGCCGGGATCCATTCGCGGGCGACGTCTTCGTTTTTCGTGGACGCAGCGGTTCGCTGCTCAAGGCTCTTTGGCACGATGGTTTTGGGCTGTCGCTGTATGCCAAGCGGCTGGACCGCGGTCGCTTCGTCTGGCCGACGACGGTGGACGGGGTGGTGGCGCTGAGCACCGGCCAGATGAGCTACCTCTTGGAGGGGATCGATTGGCGCCATCCGCAGCAGACCTGGCGTCCACAAGCGGCGGGATAGCTGCCACGGGCTGCTGAAAAGGGTACCACGGCGGCCAGGTTCGTGATTCAATCCCGGCATGGACGCCGAGCTTGCCGCCCTGCCGGATGACGTCGACGCGCTCAAGCTGGCGCTGTTGGCGGCACGCGCCGACGTTGCCGCCGCCCTGGCGGAGCAGTCCAGCAACCGGGCCCTGATCGCGCACCTCAAGCTGCAGATCGAGAAACTCAACCGCGACCGCTTCGGCCCGCGCTCCGAGCGCACTGCCCGCCTGCTGGACCAGATGGAGCTGCAGCTGGAGGAGCTGGAGGCCGCAGCCACCGAGGACGAGCTGGCCGCCGATACCGCCGCGGCCAAGACCACAACCGTCGCTGGCTTTACGCGCACGCGCCCAGCCCGGCGGCCGTTCCCGCAGCACCTGCCGCGCGAGCGCGTCGTGGTCCCGAGCCCAGCGGCATGCGCCTGCTGCGGCGGTACCCGACTGTCCAAGCTCGGGGAGGACGTCACCGAGACTCTCGAGGTGGTGCCCCGCACTTGGAAGGTGATCCAGCATGTGCGCGAGAAGTTCTCCTGCCGCGACTGCGAGACTATCAGCCAACCGCCCGCGCCGTTCCATGTGACGCCACGGGGGTGGGGTGGACCGAGCCTGCTGGCGATGATCCTGTTCGAGAAGTTCGGCCAGCACCAGCCGCTCAACCGCCAAGCCGAGCGCTACGCCCGCGAGGGCGTGCCGCTCAGCCTGTCCACGCTGGCCGACCAGGTCGGCGCCTGCACGGCCGTGCTGATGCCGCTGTTCCATCGGCTGCAAGCCCATGTCATGGCCGCCGAGCGACTGCACGGCGACGATACGACCGTGCCGGTGCTGGCCCGCAGCAAGACCGACATCGCCCGCCTCTGGGTCTATGTGCGCGATGATCGGCCGTTCGGCGGGCCCGCGCCGCCGGGGGCGGTGTTCCACTACTCGCGCGATCGCGGGGGCGAACACCCGCAAGGCCACCTGGCAGGGTATAGCGGCATCCTGCAGGCCGACGCCTATGGCGGATATGGCAAACTCTACGAACCCAGCCGCACGCCAGGGCCGATCCTGGAGGCCGCCTGTTGGGCCCATGCGCGCCGCAAGTTCTTCGTGCTGGCCGACGTCGCGGGTAGCGCGCGCCGGGCGGCGCAGGGCAAGGCTCCAGCGGTGCTGTCGCCGATTTGCCTGGAAGCGGTGCAGCGCATCGACGCGCTGTTCGACGTCGAGCGCAATATCAATGGCCAAGACGCCCAGGCACGCCGGGTAGCCCGGCAAGCTCTGTCAGCGCCACTGCTCGCCGATCTGCACCAATGGCTCGGCGAGCAGCGCGCGAGGCTGTCGCGTGGCAACGACGTCGCACGCGCCATCGATTACCTGCTGAAGCGCTGGACAGCGTTCACGCGGTTCCTGGACGATGGACGGATCTGCTTCTCGAACAATGCCGCCGAGCGCGCGCTGAGGGGCATCGCCCTCGGGCGCAAGTCGTGGCTGTTCTGCGGCTCGGATCGTGGTGGGCAGC
>CAXUCM010000467.1:0-2568 GCA_964249315.1 uncultured Acetobacteraceae bacterium
GTCATCGAGGAGAGCGGCGTCTTGCCCGGCGCCACCGCGTTGGCGGCACTGCCGACGATGCCGAACATGTTCGGCGCTCCCGGCTTGGTGGCGAAATCGTCCATCTCGTCGTTCAGCGTCACACCGGTGCCGGGCGCCATCACCTGCGCGCCGAACCAGCCGTTCAGCGTGTAGGTCATCGCCACCGCCCGGCCCTGCCGGTCGATGACCGAGAAATGCGTCGTCTCGGTCTTCTCGCGCCCCGGCACCGGCGGCAGGGCCGCCATCGCCAGGGCGTGGTCGGTCGGCGTCACCCGGCGCACGGAGTCGGCGTAGGCGGGGCTGGTCAGCCGGTCGACCGGATCGCGCACGAAGGCCGGATCGCCGAGATCCTGGCGGTCCTCGTAGGCGCGTCGCATCGCCTCGATCTCGCGCTGCGTCGCGCTCGCGCTGTGGAAGCCGAGCGCGCGCATGTCGTAGCCGGACAGGATGTTGAGGATCTCGCACAGCGCCACGCCGCCGCCGGAAGGAGGCGGCGCGGTGTCGACACGCAGGCCGCGATAGGTGCAGGTCAGCGGCGGCAAGGTGCGCACCTTGTAGGCGGCGAAGTCCGCCATCGACAGCAGCCCGCCGGCACGCGCGCTGGCCGCCACGATCGCGCGCGCGACCGGACCGGAATAGAACGCGCCCACGCCATCCCGGCTGATCGCCGCCAGCGTGCGCGCGAGGTCGGCCTGTACCAGCCGGTCGCCGGCCTGCCAGGGGGGGCCGTCCGGACGCAGGAAGATCCGCGACGAGGCCGGATCCGCCTTGAAGCCGGCGGTGCTGGTATGCAGCAGGGCGGCGTCGCCCGGCGCGAGCACGAAGCCGTCGCGGGCTAGCGCGATCGCCGGGGCCATCAGCCTGGCCCGGCTCATGCTCCCGTAGGCGCGGCGCACGGTCTCCATGCCGGCGACGGTGCCGGGCACGCCGACCGCCTTCCAGCCACGCTCCGACAGCCCGTGGACGACGTTGCCGTTGGCGTCCTGGAACATCGTCGCGGTGGCGGCGAGCGGGGCGTGCTCGCGGAAATCGACGAACACCGCGTGGCCGTCCGGCTGCATCAGCGTCAGGAAGCCGCCGCCGCCGATATTGCCGGCGGCCGGGTAGACCACGGCCAGCGCGTAGGCGACGGCGACCGCGGCGTCGGCGGCGTTGCCGCCCTCGGCCAGGATGCGGGCGCCGACCTGGGAGGCGAGCGCCTGCGCGGTGACCACCATGCCGTGCTTCGCACCGACCGGTGCCGCGGCATCGGCGGCCTGCCTGGCGCCGGCGAAGGCGAGCGGATCGGCGGCGTTGGCGACGGCGGTGGCGGCCGGGCCGAGCAGCGCCAGCCAGGCGGCGGCGAGCGCTGCCCGCCGGATCAGCCGTCCTGCCGGTACGGCGGCTTGTCGAGGCCCGCGGGTGAGAGAGTGAAGATTTCGCATCCGTCCTCCGTGACGCCGATCATGTGCTCGAACTGCGCCGACAGGCTGCGGTCACGGGTGACGGCTGTCCAGCCATCGTCGAGGATCTTCACGTCAGGACGGCCGGCATTCACCATCGGCTCGATGGTGAAGAACATGCCGGGAGCGAGCACGGCGCCCTGCCCGGCCTTGCCGAAATGCAGGATGTTGGGCGCCTCGTGGAAGCGCCGGCCGATGCCGTGGCCGCAGAAATCGCGCACCACCGAGAAGCGCTGCTGCTCGACATAGCTCTGGATGGCGTGGCCGAGATCGCCCAGCGTGCGGCCGGGGCGCACCGCGGCGAGGCCGCGCTGCAGCGCCTCGTAGGTGACGTCGATCAGCACCGCGGCGCGCCTGGGGATCGGCTCGACCGCGTACATCCGGCTGCTGTCGCCGAACCAGCCATCGAGGATGGAGGTGACGTCGATATTGAGGATGTCGCCTTCCTGCAGCCGGCGCTCGCCCGGGATGCCGTGGCAAACCACGTGGTTGATCGAGATGCAGGAGGATTTCGGATAGCCGCGATAGTTCAGCGTCGCCGGCACGGCGCCGTGATCGTGGGTGAACTCGTGGATCAGCCGGTCGAGCGCGCCGGTGGTGACGCCGTGGCGGACGTGCGGGGTGATCATGTCGAGGGTCCGCGCCGCCAGGCGGCCGGCGACGCGCATGCCTTCGAAGTGCTCGGGCGGATGCAGGATGATGTGCCGTCCGTCCGTCTCACCGTCCATGGCACGCCCCCTTGCCCGTCATCCCGTGTCCGTCATCCCGGGACTATCAGGAAAATGAGCGGACGCTGCCGCTAAAGCAAGGCTGGCGGCGGACCCGACCGAGGATGTTGCGAGGGCGATGCGCCGGCTCGGCGCTCAGCCGTCCCGGCTGGAATCGGCACCGGCGGCGATGCTGGTCATGCGCAGCCGGACGGCATGGTGACCATGCGCCAGCACGCGTCGCAGGCGGGCGCCGGCGAAGCGAACGCCGTGTGCGCCGTGCCCGAGATGGCCGGCGGCATAGCGGGCGACGGAGAGGTGGAAGGCGGCGTAGCGGGCACGCAGGCCGTGGCGCAGATGGTGCCGGCCGTGCCAGATCGGACCGTGCGGGGCGGGAC
>CAXUCM010000468.1:0-2556 GCA_964249315.1 uncultured Acetobacteraceae bacterium
GCACCTTTGGGACCACCACGGCGTCCAGCTGCGCCGCCGGCAGCACCCGCACCGGCATCCGCTCCCCACGGGCTCGCCGCATCACCGTATTTGTTCACGATGGTCTCGCCGCCGCCGCCGCCGAAGCCGCCGCCGCCATGGCCACCCTCGAACAGGCCCATCAGCGCGTTGCCCGCCACCATCCCGCCGGCGACACCAGCGGCCGTGGTCAGTGCCGAGCCGAGGAACCCGGAACCCTGACGCTGGAACATTCCCGGCTGCACGCCGGGCGCGTAGGAAGGTTGCGGCGGCGGACCGGCCTGGTAGCCCGGCTGCGGCGCGTAGCCCTGCTGCTGGCCGTAGCCCTGCTGCGGCGGCGCCTGGCGGTTGCCGCCGCCGAACAGGCCACCGAACAGGCCGCCGCCGCTGCGTGGCGCCTGCTGCTGCTGGGCCTGCTGCGCCTGGGCCTGCTGCAGCTCCCATTCGAGCCGTCGGATCCGGTTCTGCGCCTCTGCCAGGGCGGCTTCCTGCACGACCGCCATCTGCGTGATGCGATACCGCGCCTCCGGATACTGGCCCATGCTGGTGCCGATGAAGCGATCCGCCTCGGGATCGATCGGCGGCAGCGCCTGCTGGGTGGCGGGCACGCTGGTGCCGAAGCTGCCACCGGCCGGTTGCGGCTGACCGCCCACCCGGGCGATGAAGCGAGCAATCAGGTCGCGTTCCTCGTTGGTCATGGGTGCATGATCCGGTTCGTGAGATTAGGATGTCAGTACCGGGCATGTGGCGGTAGCCGCCGCGATCGTCAAGCGCTGCCTGCGAGCCGCAGCCGGGACCACTCGATCACCGGGCACCGGTCCATCACCACACGCAGCCCGGCGGCACGGGCTCGGGCGGCCGCCACGGTGTCGACGACGCCGAGCTGCATCCAGATCGTCCGCGCGCCCAGCCCGATCGCGGCATCGACCGCCGGCGCCACATGCTCGGAGGCACGGAACAGGTCGACCAGGTCGAGCGGTGCGGCCGCATCGAGATCCGCCACCACCGGCTGCGCATGGATCCGCTGCCCGGCCAGCCCCGGATTGACCGGCGTCACCGCGTAGCCCCGATCGAGCAGGAACCGCATCACCCCCCAGGACGGCCGGTCGGGCTTGGCCGAGGCGCCGACCAGGGCGATCCGCCTCGTGCCGAGCAGGATGTCGCGGATGGCGTCGTCGTTCAGTCCGTCGACGGACATGGCTCGCGCTCCGGCCGATCGCTTCCTTGCGGCGTCCGCGACGCAGCCCCTATGGTGCCGCCCCCGCGACCCCACGGAGAGCGTGCTTGACCATGGCGTCGGCGTCCAGGCCCTTGAGCTTCCAGGCTCTCATCCTCAGGCTGCATGAATTCTGGTCCGGCCAGGGCTGCGCGATCCTGCAACCCTACGACATCGAGGTCGGCGCCGGCACGCTGTCGCCGCATACCAGCCTGCGCGCCCTCGGAAGCCGGCCCTGGCGCGCCGCCTACGTGCAGCCCTGCCGGCGCCCGTCCGACGGCCGCTACGGGGAGAACCCGAACCGGCTGCAGCACTACTACCAGTATCAGGTGCTGCTGAAGCCGACGCCCGCCGAGAGCCAGGCGATGCTGCTGGACAGCTACCGCGCGATCGGCATCGACCCCAACCGGCACGACATCCGCTTCGTCGAGGATGATTGGGAGAACCCGAGCATCGGCGCCTGGGGGCTCGGCTGGGAGGTCTGGTGCGACGGCATGGAGGTGACCCAGTTCACCTATTTCCAGCAGGTCGGCGGCATCCCGGTGGCACTCCCCTCCACCGAGCTCACCTACGGACTCGAGCGCCTGGCGATGTACGTGCAGGGCGTCGAGCGCGTCTACGACCTCGACTATGACGGACACGGGCTGACCTACGGCGACGTGTTCCTGCGCGCCGAGCGGGACTATTCGCGGCATAATTTCGAGCTCGCCGACACCGCCATGCTGCAGCGCCATTTCGAGGATGCCGAGCGCCAGTCCCTGGCGCTGGTCGAGGCCGCCATCGCCCAGCCGGCCTACGACCAGTGCCTCAAGGCGAGCCACCTGTTCAACCTGCTCGACGCGCGCGGCGTGATCAGCGTCAGCGAGCGTGCCAGCTATATCGACCGGGTGCGCACCCTGGCGCGCCGCTGCTGCGAGGCCTGGCTCGCCGGGGAAGGCTGAGGCGGTGGCGGAGTTCCTGCTCGAACTGTTCGGCGAGGAGATCCCGGCGGCCCTGCAGCCGGTCGGCGCCGAGACGCTGGCGCGCCTGCTCGGCGAGGCGCTGGCGCCGCGCGCGCTGCGCGCCGTCGCGCCCTTCGAGGGGCCGCGCCGGCTCGCGCGGCCGCGCGCAGGAGGCTGTGGCACTCCTTGATTGCGGCGACACCGTGGGGGCCACGGCGCTGTTGCTGGCGGAGAATGACTCCTGGTGGGACGAAGCGAGCCCGCCCATGCACGTCTTGCGCGGCGCAATTGCTAACCGCGATACATCGAGTTTGCGGGAAATCATGCTCCGCCTCGGCTGGGGACGCGTCGGCGATTACTTCGCCCATCGCTGGAGAGACC
>CAXUCM010000469.1:0-2556 GCA_964249315.1 uncultured Acetobacteraceae bacterium
CCTGCCTCGATGCCACCAGCGCCGAGCACGCCGCCGGCGCCGGGCTGCGCGGGCTCGAGTTCCTGGCCGGCATCCCGGGCTCGATCGGCGGCGCGGTGGCGATGAACGCCGGCGCCTACGGAAGCGAGACCGCCGACGTGCTCGACTGGGCCGAGATCGTCACCCGCGACGGTGGCCGTCGTCGCCTGCCGGGGCACGCGCTCGGCCTGTCCTATCGCCACTCGGCCCTGCCCGCCGGCGCGGTCGTGGTGCGGGCGCGGCTGCGTGCCGAGCCGGGCGACCCGGTGCGGATCGCCGCGCGCATCGCCGAGATCCGCGCCGCACGCGAGGCGACGCAGCCGGTCCGCGCGCGCACCGGCGGCTCCACCTTCCGCAACCCGGACCCGGCCGAGAGCGACCGCCGCGCCTGGGAGCTGATCGACCAGGCCGGCTGCCGCGGCCTCCGGCTGGGCGGGGCGGCGGTCAGCGAGAAGCACTGCAACTTCCTGATCAACGCCGGCGACGCTACCGCCGCCGAACTGGAGGCGCTCGGCGAGGATGTCCGCGCGCGCGTGCGGGCCAGCTCCGGCATCGACCTGCGCTGGGAGATCAAGCGCATCGGGGTGCCGGCATGAAGCCGGGCGGGCGCGTCAGGGTGCTGATGGGCGGCATCTCGGCCGAGCGCGAGGTCAGCCTGTCCTCGGGCGCCCAGGTGCTGGCCGGCCTGCGCGCGGCCGGCTTCGAGGCGACCGCGCTCGATGCCGGGCCCGACCTGCGGGCGATCCTCGACCGGCTGCAGGCCGACCGACCGGACGTG
Source organism: uncultured Acetobacteraceae bacterium (assembly GCA_964249315.1). Classification (GTDB taxonomy): domain Bacteria; phylum Pseudomonadota; class Alphaproteobacteria; order Acetobacterales; family Acetobacteraceae; genus Lichenicoccus. The sequence goes on from CAXUCM010000469.1 coordinate 797, forward strand.
GTGTTCAACGCGCTGCACGGGCGCTTCGGCGAGGACGGCGCGATCCAGGGCGCGCTCGACTGGCTCGGCATCCCCTACACCCATTCCGGCATCCGCGCCTCGGCGGTGACGATGGACAAGGCCGCCTCGCGCGCGGTGTTCACAGCCGCCGGCCTGCCGATCGCCAAGGGCGGCCTGGTCGAGATCGGCGCCCTCGCCGAGCGCGATCCGCTGCCCCTGCCCTACGTGATCAAGCCGGTCAACGAGGGCTCCTCGGTCGGCGTGGAGATCATCCGCGCCGGCGCCAACCATCGCGCCGCGGTCGCCGCGTCCTGGCGCTTCGGGCCGATGGCGCTGGTCGAGGAGTTCATCCCCGGTCGCGAGCTGACCGTCGGCGTGCTCGGCGACCGCGCGCTCACGGTCACCGACATCACCCCGAACCCGGCGCTGAGCCATGGCTTCTACGACTACGAGGCGAAATACGCCGAAGGCGGCTCGCGCCACGTGCTGCCCGCCGAGATCCACCCGTTCGCCTTCGAGGCAGCCCTCGAGATCGCGCTGTCGGCGCATCGGGCGCTGGGCTGCCGCGGCGCCAGCCGGACCGACTTCCGCTACGACGATACCGCGCCCGGCAACGAGGCCGGTCGCCTGGTGATCCTGGAGGTCAACACCCAGCCCGGGCTGACGCCGACCTCGCTGCTGCCCGAGCAGGCCGCGTTCTGCGGCATCGACTTCGCCTCGCTGTGCGCCTGGATGGTGGAGCACGCCGCATGTCGCATCTGATGCCAGGCAGCCTTTTGCTCGACCCATTAAGGCCAGGGCTCTGCCCTGGACCCGCTCAAGGCTTGGCCTTGAGAATCCGTTTGCTTTCAGGGTGGTTGGGGTGGAGCTCCGACTTCGACCCCCCGATATGGCAATCTTCATGAGGCCGGTATGAGCTCCCGTCGCCTGGGTCGCCGCGCCGCCAAGATGGACCGCCCGTCGCGGCTGCACATCTTCGCCCGCCGGCAACGCCGGATGATCCGGCCGCTGCTGTATGGTGCGGCCCTGCTGGCGCTCGCCGGCGCCGGGCTGCACGTGGCCCGCGCGATGCGCACGCCGGCGAGCTTCGCGCCGCTGCGCGCCGAGATCGGCCGCGCCGCCGGCCTTGCGATCACCGAGATCCGCATCGAGGGCCGCAACATGACGCCGGAGGGTCAGGTGCTGGCCGCACTCGGCGTCGCCCGCGGCGCGCCGCTGCTCGGCTTCTCGGTCGAGGCGGCGCGGGCGCGCATCGATCGTCTCTCCTTCGTCGAGCATTGCAGCGTCGAACGGCGCCTGCCCGGCACCGTGCTGGTGCGGATCACCGAACGCCGTCCGTTCGCGGTCTGGCAGAACCAGGGCCGCTTCGTGCTGATCGACCGGGCCGGCCAGGTCGTCCAGCAGCGCGGCATGAGCGGCAAGGATGCGGACGCCTTCGCCGTGCTGCCGCTGGTGGTGGGCGTGGGGGCTGCGACCGCGGCGACACCGCTGATCGATGCGCTCGCGGCGCAACCGGCGGTGTTCCGGCAGGTCACCGCCTCGGTGCGGGTCGGCCAGCGCCGCTGGAACCTGGCCCTGCGCAGCGGTGCCGCGGTGCTGCTGCCCGAAGGTGCCGAGACCGCCGCCCTGCACCGGCTTGCCCAGCTCGAGGACGCGATGCACCTGCTCGAACGGCCGCTCATCCAGATCGACATGCGCCTGCCCGACCGGCTGGTGGTGCGGCCGCGGCCCAACGCCGCTCCGGAGACGGCGCCGATGCC
>CAXUCM010000470.1:0-2555 GCA_964249315.1 uncultured Acetobacteraceae bacterium
ACCGGCGGCGACCCGCTGATGCTGTCGCCGCGCCGGCTGCGCCGCATCGGCGCCGCCCTGGAGGCGGCCCCGCACGTGCACACCATCCGCATCCACAGCCGGGTGCCGGTGGCCGCCCCCGACCGGCTCGACGACGCGCTCGCCCGCGCGTTGGACACCGACAAGGCGATGTGGCTGGTGCTGCACGCCAACCATGCGCGCGAGTTCACCCCGGCCGCACTGGCGGCGATCCGGCGGGTGCAGGCGCGCGCAGTACCGGTGCTGGGCCAGTCGGTGCTGCTTGCCGGGGTCAATGACCGCATCGAGGCGCTGGAGGCGCTGCTGCGCGCCATGGTCGCGGCCAGGGTCAAGCCGTACTACCTGCACCAGCTCGATCCCGCCCCCGGCACGCAGCGCTTCGCGGTGCCGATCGAGCGGGGCCGACGGCTGCTGCAGGACCTGCGCGGGCGGGTCACCGGGCTCGCCTGGCCGACCTACGTGCTCGACCTGCCCGGCGGCCACGGCAAGGTGCCGATCGGGCCGGACTATCTCGATGCGCGCACCGGCATCGTGCGCGACCCTTCCGGGGCGGCCCATCAGCTTGCCGCCACCGCCGTCACGGGATAGAAGCCCGCCTTCCGAAAGCCCGCCGTCCGAAAGACAGAGTTCACCGATGAAGCAGCAGGCCAACCTGATCAGGGCCGGACAGGTCATCGAGCATGGCGGCCGGCGCTGGACCGTGCTCAAGCAGCAGATCATCACCCCGGGCAAGGGCGGCGCCTTCATCCAGGTCGAGATGCGCGACCTGAAGACCGGCAACAAGACCAACGAGCGCTGGCGCACCGCCGACACCATCGAGCGGCTGATGACCGAGCAGAAGGAATACACCTACTCCTATACCGACGGCGACAACCTGGTGCTGATGGATCCCGAGAGCTTCGAGCAGGCGATGATCCCCGCCGCGATCCTCGGCGACGCCACCGCCTTCCTGCAGGACAACATGGAGGTCGTCGTCGATTTGGTCGAGGGCGACCCGGTGGCGATGCACCTGCCGCCCAGCGTGGTGCTGGAGATCGTCGAGGCCGATCCGGTGGTGAAGGGCCAGACCGCGACCTCGTCGTACAAGCCGGCGAAGCTGTCGAACGGCGTCAAGACGATGGTGCCGCCGTTCATCGAGACCGGCGAGCGCATCGTGGTGCGCACCGAGGATGCGAGCTACGTCGAGCGCGCCAAGGGCTGAGCCCGGTGCAACGTCTCTCCGCCCATATGACGGTGATGCAGAACGCCGCGCAGAAGGCGGCCAAGCGGCTGCTGCGCGACTTCAACGAGGTCGAGCAGCTGCAGGTCAGCATCAAGGGTCCGTCGGACTTCGTCAGCCAGGCCGACCTGCGCGCCGAGGCGGCGATCCGCGAGGAGCTGGCGCGCGCCCGCCCCGGCTACGGCATGCTGCTGGAGGAGAGCGGCGAGCACGGCTCGCAGAAATGGGACTGGCGCTGGGTGGTCGATCCGCTCGACGGCACCACCAACTTCCTGCACGGCATGCCGCACTGGGCGATCAGCATCGCCCTGCAGAAGCGCCTGCCCGACGGCGGCGCCGAGATCGTCGCCGGGATGGTCTACAACCCGGCGGCCAACGAGATGTTCTGGGCCGAGAAGGGCGCCGGCGCCTACCTCAACGATCGCCGCCTGCGCGTCTCGGCGCGCCGGGAGATGTCGGACGCGGTGTTCGGCACCGGCATCCCGTTCGGCGCGGTCGCGGCCGGACGGCGGCTGCAGTTCGCCCGCATGCTCGGCGCGCTGATGCCGCAGGTCGCCGGGATCCGCCGCTTCGGCGCCGCGGCGCTGGACCTCGCCTGGGTCGCCGCCGGGCGCTTCGACGGCTACTGGGAGCTCGGCGTCAAGCCGTGGGACTGTGCGGCCGGCCTGCTGCTGGTGCGCGAGGCGGGCGGCTTCGCCACCGATCCGGAGGGACGCGACCACCAGGCGATGGCGCCCGAGTGCGACGTCGTCGCCGGCAATGCCGGGCTGCATGCCAAGCTGCGCGAGGTTGTCGTCGCGGGGTTGTAGAGTAGGCCAGGGGTTTCACCCCTGGACCCCGATCAAAGGCGAAGCCTTTGAAATCCATTTGTTATTTGTAGCTCACGCGAGAAGAGCAACAAAGAGGATTGCAAAGGCTTCGCCTTTGATGGGGTTCAAGGGGCAAAGCCTCTTGCCTTGCTTCAGTTACCGCCCGAGTGGGCGGCTAGCGGAAATCCGTGAGCCTGCTAGCGTGCGGAGCCGATGCGTCATTTCTTTTCCGCTTCCGTCTTGATGCCGATGCTGGCGCTTTTTCTCGTCGAGCCTGCCGTGGGCGCGGACCAGGGCGGCGGCAACGCCCGGGCGCTGGATCAGCTCGGGCAGTTGCCGGGCGCGCATCCCGCGCATGCGCGCCGGGTGCACCATGCGCGCGCTGCCCACCCCGCGGCCGCCCCGGTCGTCCCCGCAACGCCCCCGCCGATCCCCGCGGCCGCACCGCCGCCCCCCGTGATCCGCGCGCCCATAATCACGGTGCCCCTGCATGCCCAGCCGCCGCCGCC
>CAXUCM010000471.1:0-2555 GCA_964249315.1 uncultured Acetobacteraceae bacterium
GCCCGGCGCGGCAGACGCAGCAGCAGCCATTCCACCCCCGGCTGCGACACCGCGAGCTGACGCGCCGCCAGCAGGCGCAGCAGCAGGAGCCGCAGCAGCGCCTCCTCCGGCCGGCGCAGCCCGACGGACGCGGTCGCACGCAGCCGGCTGCCGAGGTCGGGCAGGGCGACCGGCCAGCGCGACGGCGGCTCGCGCCCGGCCAGCAGCACCGGCAGGCCGCGCTCGCGCGCCGCGTTCAGCAGATGCAGCAGCGCGCGTTCGCCGGTCGCCATGTCGGCATCGTCGAGCGCGAAGCCGCCGGCCCGCTCGCTGCCCTCCGGCAGGCCGACCAGGCCGCGCAACGCGGTGCCGGGCAGCAGCCAGGCCAGAGCGGCGGCATTCGAGGGTGCGGCGATGAAGTCGGCACGGGCGAAGTGCGGCCGATGCGCGAACGGCAGGGCGAGCTGGCGGACACCCGGGTCGGCCGGCACCGTCTGCATCCGGGTCGCTGCGGCGTCGCTCTGGTCCTGCAATGCTTTTCCCGCCGCCCCGCCTGCCGTAAAGCTTCGGCCAAGCGTCTAGCCTACCGCGCCGGCTTCTTCGACCCTTCTCCCTCAGCAAGGCAGTTCCGCCCATGGTTTCCGGCACCTACCGCGATGCGGGCGTCGACATCGAGGCCGGCGACTCGCTCGTCGAGAGGATCAAGCCGGCGGCGGCGGCGACGCGCAGGCCCGGCGTCATCGGCGGCCTGGGCGGCTTCGGCGCGCTGTTCGACCTCAAGGCGGCCGGCTTTCGCGACCCGGTGCTGGTCTCCTGCACCGACGGGGTCGGCACCAAGCTGATCGTCGCCATCGAGACCGGGCGGCATGACGGCGTCGGCATCGACCTGGTCGCGATGTGCGTCAACGACCTCGTGGTGCAGGGCGCCGAGCCGCTGTTCTTCCTGGACTATTTCGCCACCGGCCGGCTCGAGCTGGACGCTGCGGCACGGGTGGTGCACGGCATCGCCGAGGGCTGCCGGCTGAGCGGCTGCGCGCTGGTCGGCGGCGAGACCGCGGAGATGCCGGGCCTGTACGGCGCCGGACACTACGATCTCGCCGGCTTCGCGGTCGGAGCCGTGGAGCGCGACGCGCTGCTGCCGCGCGCGATCGCCGCCGGCGACGCCATCCTCGGCCTGCCCAGCAGCGGCGTGCACGCGAACGGCTTCTCGCTGGTGCGTCGCGTGGTGCGACAGGCCGGCCTGGGCTGGGACCAGCCCTGCCCGTACGCGCCCGCATCGTCGCTGGGCGAGGCGCTGATGACGCCGACCCGGCTCTACGTGCATACGGTGCTGGCGCTGCATCGCGCCGGGCTGCTCAAGGGCGCCGCCCACATCACCGGCGGCGGACTGCCCGGCAACCTGCCGCGGGTGCTGCCGGAGGGGCTGGGGGCGTCGCTCGACGCCGCCGCCTGGACGCTGCCGCCGGTGTTCGGCTGGCTCGCCCGCGCCGGCGAGATCGAGCCCGACGAGATGCTGCGCGTGTTCAACTGCGGCATCGGCATGGCGCTGGTGGTCGAGGACGTGGCCGCCGCCGGCGCGCTGCTCGCCGAGCTGGGCGAGCCGTTCGCCGTGATCGGCCGCATCGAGGCCGTGCCCGGCCTGCGCTTCGCCGCCCTGCCGGATTTCGGCGGCTGACGCGCCGCAAGCATCCGGTGGCGGTGCTGCTGAGCGGGCGCGGCAGCAACCTCGCCGCCCTGATCGCGGCGGCCCGGACCGCCGACCATCCCGCCGAGATCGTGCTTGCACTGAGCAACCGCGACGACGCGGCCGGGATCGAGATGGCGCGCGCGGCCGGGATCGCCACCCTGGTGATCGATCACCGTCCCTACGGGCGCGACCGGCGCGCGCACGAACAGGCGATCGACGCGGCGCTGCGCCGTGCCGGCGTCGTCTGCGTCTGCCTCGCCGGCTACATGCGCCTGCTGACGCCGTTCCTGGTGCAGGCCTGGCACGGACGCATGCTCAACATCCATCCGAGCCTGCTGCCGGCGTTCCCGGGCCTGCACACCCACGAGCGGGCGCTGGCCGCCGGCGTCAAGCTGCACGGCTGCACCGTGCACCTGGTCACCGAGGCGGTCGATGACGGCCCGATCCTGGGTCAGGCCGCGGTCGCGGTGCGACCGTGCGACACCGCCGACAGCCTGGCCGCTCGGGTGCTGCGGCAGGAGCATCTGCTCTATCCGCTGGCGCTGTGCCGGCATCTCGGCGGTGATGTTGCAGCCGGCGGCGATACCGAACTGCTGGTCGTCTAGATCGGGGTCCGGGCAGGGCCGCGACCTTCCTTTTCCCGCGGTTCACGCTAAACAGGGGCGCGAGATCGAGCCCGGGGAGACGCGAACATGGCCAGCGAGGAAGTGCCGATGCCGAGCAACGCGGAAGCGCTGATGGCGGAGCGGCAGATGTTCTGGGCGCGGTTCTGCCGCATCGCGTTCTGGGCGGTGGTCGCGGTCGGCTCGCTGCTGGTGCTGCTCGACTGGGCGCTGCTCTAGCAGGCTGCTGAAAAACCCTCGCGGCTGACGCTCTGACGTGATTCGCT
>CAXUCM010000472.1:0-2514 GCA_964249315.1 uncultured Acetobacteraceae bacterium
CGGCAAGGGATGCGGCATCGTCCCAGCCGCGCGGCAGCGACGCGGGCTGCGTGCAGGCCGGGTCGCGAGCACGAAACACCGCCTGGGTGGCGACCGCCTCGCCGCAGTTGACCAGCACCAGGCCGAGTGCCGGCGGCAGGGCCGGAGCCGCCTGCAGGATCTCGCCGACCCCCTGCATGCGTGCCGGCGCATCCCGCAGGCAGACCGGCACGTCGGCGCCGAGTGCGGCGGCGAGGTTGCCCAGGGTCGTGTCGTCGAGCTCGTCGAGCGACCAGAAGCGTCGCAGCAGGCGCAATGCCGCGGCCGCATCGGCAGAGCCGCCGCCGATACCGGAGGCGACCGGCAGCCGCTTCTCCAGCGTCAGATGTGCGCCCCGGTCCGACAGCCGGCGCGCCGCGCGCATGACCAGGTTGTCGTCCCGCCCGGCCTGCAGCGCGGCCGCGAACGGACCCTCCAGGGACAGTCGCAGCGCCGGGTCGGGCGAGACGCGGAGGCGGTCGGCGGCCTCGGCGAAGACCACGAGGCTGTCCAGCAGATGGTAGCCGTCGGCGCGACGCCCGGTGACGTGCAGGTACAGGTTGATCTTGGCGTGGGCGTGCTCGAAGACGTCTGGCGCCGGCACCGAGGCGCTCACGGATGTGAAAGCGGCAGCGCGTCGGCGGCCAGCACCGGATCGGCGCCGGGACGCATCGAGCTGCGCAGGGCGGCGCGGATGCGCGCAGCGTCCGGCTTGGCCGGGTGCAGCAGCAGCGCCCAGCGCCACTGGTCGCGCGCCTCGACCTTGCGTCCGGCGGCCCAGTAGGCGGCGCCGAGATGGTAGTTCACGGTCGGATCCTCGGGCATCTGCTCGGCCGCGCGCTCGAGCTGCTGCACCGCGCCGACGATGTCGTTCTGCCGGTACATCGCCCAGCCGAGACTGTCGCGGATCGAGGCGTCGCCCGGCTTGGCATCCAGCGCGCGCTCGATCATGGTGCGCGCGTCGCCGAGATCCTGCTTCCGCTCGAGCCAGCTATAGCCGAGATAGTTCAGCAGGAACGGCTCGTTCGGCGCGAGCTGCAGGGCATGCTGCAGGTCGGACTGCGCCTTCGGCCATTGCTGGCTGCGGTCGTAGGCGGTCGCGCGCGAGAACAGGATCTGCCAGTCCTCGCCATCCAGCGGCGACAGCAGCCGGATGGCGCGTCCGTATGCGTCGATCGAGGCGGCGTAGCGGCCGTCATCCTGCAGTACGTCGGCCAGCGCCTGCAGCGGCTCGGCGCGGCCCGGGAAGCTGTGCACCAGCCGCGTCAGCGTCGCGCGCGCCTCGGCATGATCGCCGGCGCCGGCGGCGATGATCGCCATGCGCAACGACGCCACCGGGTAGAGCGGATCGGCGGCCGACACCTGGCGCAGGCTGGCCAGTGCCTGCCCCGGCGAGCCGGCCGCATTCTGCAGGTCGGCGCGCAGCAGCCGCGCCGGCGTCAGTCCCGGCTCCAGGTCGAGCGCGAAGCGCAGCATGAAGTCCTCGGCTTCGTGTCCGCGCGCGCCCTGCTGCTGGATCAGGGCGGCGAAGTTGAAGTAGGCGCGGGCCAGGCCCTGCTGCGGGGTCGCCACCGGCATCGTGCCCAGCGAGGCGTCGATCGCCGCCTCGGACATCGACAGCGCCGGCACCGCGTGCATCAGCGCATGCACCAGCGACTTCGCCTCAGCAGGGCGCCCGGCCCGGTCGAGGAAGCTCGCGTACGACTGCACGAAGACGAGGTCGGATCCCGGATAGACCGAGAATGCCTGCTGGTAGAAGCGTGCCGCCTGGTCGCTGCGGTCGGCCTGGTCGGCGATCATCGCCGCGTGCACGGCATAGATGCCGGCAATCGGGCTGTTCTCGGTCAGCGGCGCCAGCGTGTCCAGCGCCTGGTCGGTCTCGCCGGCGCCCTGCTGCGCCCAGGCGACCAGCAGCGGCCGCAGCAGGGCGTTCAGCGAGGCATGGGCGACCTGGTCGTAGCGGCGATGCGCGCCGGCCCAGTCGCCCCGTCGCGCCGCATCGTTGCCGAGCACCAGCGGCGACAGCGGATTGCCGGGGAGCCGGGCGGCGAGTGCCGCCGCCTGCATGTTGCCGGCCAGGGTCGAGAACACGAAGGCCTGTCCGCGGACGCCCTCGTCGCCCGGGTCGATCCGGCTCACATCGAGCAGCCGGTCCGAGGCGATCTCGCTGTCGCCGAGTGCGCCGGCGACGATCCCGGTAAGAAACGCCCCGTAGATCGAGGCGCCGTCCGGCGCGGCGCGTGCCGGACCCGGTGCCTCGCGGGCCGCGAAGGCGGCGGGAGGGGCGGACAGCGACAGCAGTCCGAGCAGGGCGAGCGGCACGCGGTATCGGGTTGGCATCACGCGGCAGCCTACCAGGGCGGCCGGATCGCGGCTACGCTGGCATCGAGCGGAGGAGGCCGGCCGGTGTTGGATCGATCGCTCGCGGACGCGCTGACCCTGTTGCGGCTACAGATCGAATGGGGTGCGGACGAGGCACTGGACGAGGTCGCGCAC
>CAXUCM010000473.1:0-2496 GCA_964249315.1 uncultured Acetobacteraceae bacterium
ATCCATGCCCGCCGCGGGCTGCCGGTGTGGCTGCCTTACCTGTTCCTGCGCCGATTCCACGGAGCCGCCGCCGGCACGCTGGTCGCCACCGAGACGCTGCGGCAGGAGCTCGGCAGCCGCGGCTTCACCCGGCTGATGGGCTGGTCGCGCGGCGTCGACCTGCAGCGCTTCCGGCCGCAGCCGCGCGAGGATTGGGGCGTGCCCGGCCCGGTGTTGCTCTATGTCGGCCGCATCGCCGTCGAGAAGAACATCACCGCCTTCCTCGATCTCGACCTGCCGGGCTCGAAGGTCGTGGTCGGCGGCGGCCCGCTGCTGGCGACGCTGCGGGCGGCCTATCCGGACGTCCTCTTCACCGGCCCCCGCCGCGAGGCGGAGCTGTCCCGCGCCTATGCCGGCGGCGACGTGTTCGTGTTCCCGAGCCTGACCGACACGTTCGGCCTGGTGGTGCTGGAGGCGCTCGCCTGCGGCGTGCCGGTCGCCGCCTACGACGTCATGGGGCCGCGCGACATCCTGCGCGACGCGCACGGCACGGCGGGCGCGGTCGACACCGACCTGCGCACCGCCTGCCTCGCGGCACTCTCGGCCGATCGCGGCCTCTGCCGTGCCTACGCCGAGCGGTTCAGCTGGCGCGCCTGCGCCGAGACCTTCCGCGACTGCCTGATGCCGCTATACCCTGCCGGGCTGCAGCCCGGACCGGCCGAGGCACGCGCCGCCGCTTGACGGCGCGCGCCCGCTGTGGCTGCCCACACGGATGAATACGCGACGGGCCTCCGCCCCCTTCATCCTCGGCGTGATCGCACTCGATGCGCTCTCGTTCGGCATCGTCATCCCGGTGCTGCCCAACCTCGTCGCCGCGGTCGCGCACGTCACGCCGTCGCGCGCCTCGTTCTATGTCGGCGCGCTGTTCGCGGTGTTCTCGCTGATGCAGTTCCTGTTCGCCCCGGTGCTGGGCGGCCTGTCCGACCGGTTCGGGCGCCGCCCGGTGCTGCTGCTCTCGCTCAGCGCCCTCGGCGTGAACTCGCTGCTCTGGGTCTGGGTGCACGATCTCGGCTGGCTGTTCGCGATGCGCGTCTTCGCCGGCCTGTTCAGCGCCAACATCTCGACCGCCTCGGCCTACATCGCCGACGTCACGCCGCCGGAGCAGCGGGCGCGCTATTTCGGCCTGCTCGGGGCGATGTTCGGCCTCGGCTTCATACTCGGTCCGGTCGTCGGCGGCGTGCTCGGCGAGATCTGGATCCGCCTGCCCTTCCTGGTGGCGGCCGGACTGATCGGCTGCAACGTGCTCTACGGCCTCGTCCTGCTGCCCGAGAGCCTGCCGGTGGCACGCCGGCGCCGCTTCGACTGGCGGCGCGCCAACCCGTTCGGCTCGCTGGTCGCGATCGGCCTGCAGCCGGCCACCCTGCGCCTGGCCTTCGCCTGGTGCTGCACCTGGCTCGCGCTGGGCGCCCAGCAGACCAGCTTCATCCTCGCCAACGAGATGCGCTTCGGCTGGGACATGCGCGATAACGGCATGGCGCTGGCGTTCGGCGGCGTCGCCCAGGTCGTGGTGCAGGGGCTGCTGGTGCGCCGGCTGATCGGCCGGCTCGGCCAGCGGCGCACCGCGCTGCTCGGCTACGGCTTCAGCGTCGCCGGCTACCTGATCTACAGCATCGCCGCCCTGCCCTGGATGCTGCTCGCCGGCATCCCGGTGCTGGCGCTGGGCGCGCTGGCCGGGCCGCCGATCCAGGCGATGCTCTCGATCACGGTCGGGCCGCAGCGACAGGGCGAGATCCAGGGAGCGCTGTCCTCCCTGCAGGGCCTGATGCTGGTGGTCGGACCGCTGATGATGGGCAGCCTGTTCGCGCAGGCCACCTATCCCGGCCGCGCCCTGCATTTCGCCGGGGCGCCGTTCCTGCTCGCCGCCCTGATCTGCCTGTTCGCCTTCGTCGTGCTGCAACGGCTGCGGCCGGAACGGCGCGAGGACGCCACCGTCGGCGCCGCCTGACTCCGCCGCGGGCCCAGCTTGCCGAGGCGTGACACTCGGGCTAGCTCACCTGCGCACGGGCTGGAGAGGCAACCATGGCGGCAGACACACGACGCGTAGTGCGTCCGGATGGCGGCGTCCTGCTGCGGGCGCTGCGGCTCGCCTTCTGGAGCGTGGCACACTTCGTGTTCTACTTCGTGCAGCAGATCACCGAGCTGCTCGCACCCTTGCTGCTCGCCCTCGGGCTGGGCTGGTGGGCGCTGCCGCGGCTGGTCGACGCGATCACCACGCGCGAAGCCAATGCCGACCAGCAGACGCGCGATATCCTCGACACCATCGCCGGCACCATCCCGCGCGGCCTGCAGATGGCCGGACACTACGTCACGCCGGGGACCTTGATCGGGTGCGGGCTGCTGCTGATGGCGTTGGCGGCGCTGGGAGCGACGCTCTCGGCAATCGCGGCGCGGGAGATGTGAGCAAGGCCAGGGCTCTGCCCTGGACCCGCTCAAGGCTCAGCCTTGAGAATCCACTTT
>CAXUCM010000474.1:0-2475 GCA_964249315.1 uncultured Acetobacteraceae bacterium
TGCGCATGGCCAGAAGATACAGACGCAAGCAGACCAATACTCGTCAGATAGAAACAGGTAAGGAGCAGGTTTCCCTGCCACGGCGAGACTACCGCCTGTCTTGCTTCAGTCCTGGTATCTTCGACCATAACGTCCCTCTATTATTCAGTGACACGGCCCGGTGGGACCATGGCTGCTTCGTGGATTCGACCGACAGAGCTCGATGCCGACCTCAGGCTAACCGTGCGGAACCATCCGACAATCCGAGACGGGCAGTGCGTCAGACGCGCTCGCACCCGGCGTTGCCATCGGCTTTCGCGTCTTTATGAGACTACTCACTTCCTGTCTCGAGCGCCTGCGGCGAACATTCAGCCTCTCCAGCTATTTTGCCAGACACACAGATCTTCGAAGAAGCATTGCGTGCGAGACGCTTTTCCGACCCATTCTACGAGCTGGCCGTTCCCGCCTAAGGCACGACTGGCCTTGCAGATGCACTATGCTGACCTGGTATCGCTTCTCCAGACTCGGCCGGCACCGGCGGAAAGAACGTCAGGCTGGCCCCACGAGACTCCTTCACACAAGTCAGCGAGACGATTGCGGTGATCGCCGCCAGGATCATCGGATAGGCAAGCGCGGTATAAATATTACCCGTTATGCTGATCAGACCAAAACTGATCAGCGGCATGAAGCCGTTCAGCAGCCCGTTACTGATGTTGTAGCTGATGCCCACGCCGGTCGAGCGCAGCCGTGTCGGGAATAGTTCTGCAAGCGACGCTGCCGTTGCGGGCAGCATGATCGCCACAAACAGGATCATCAACCAGTTGTAGAGCACGAGCAGCCAAAATTGAGGCGGCGAGGCTGCGAGCTGCATGCCGTGATAGATCGGCACGTAGAAGATCACCGCCAGAGCGCTGCCGAGGATAATCATCGGTCGACGCCCGACGCGATCGCAGATCCAGCCGGCGGCGATGTAGAACGGCACGGCGAGCATCACGGCTACCAGCGCGACGGAGGCCGCCACTTCGATGTCGACGTGTAAGACGGCTTGCATGAAGCTTGGGGTGAAAACGAGCGCTGTCGCTCCCAGCGCGCCCTGAGCTGCGGTCGACCCGAAGATCGCTCGCAGCATCCTCACGATATTCTCGCGCGTGGTGAACAGTTCCCGAACCGGCGATCTTGCTTCCTGGTGGTCACGCTGCAACGCCTCGAAAGCCGCGGTCTCCCGCAGACGAAGCCGGAACCGCAGCGAGACCGCAACCAGAACCCCGGAGAGCAGAAACGGGAGTCGCCAGCCCCACGTTGCAAAGTCCAGCGGCCCGGTTGCCACCCGGCACAGATAGACCACGGCCAAGGATATAAGGCTGCCAAGCGGGGACATTCCGGTCAGGATGCCGAGATACCAGCCGCGCCGGTCATCGGGTGCATTCTCCGCGACGTACGAAAACGCGCCTCCGACCTCACCTCCAGCCGCGAGGCCTTGCAGGATACGCAGAAAAAGCAACGCAGCCGGTGCTGCATATCCGATACTGGAAAGGCTGGGTAGCAGGCCCATGCAGGTTGTCGAAAACCCCATGAGCACCAGCGTGAAGACGAATGAAAATTTCCGACCGAGGCGATCGCCCATCGAGCCGAAAATCAGGCCGCCGAACGGCCGGATCGCGAACCCGATGCCAAGGGTTGCCATCGCAAAGAGAAGACCCAGGATGCCATGATGCGTATCCCGGGAGAAGAACAACCGTCCGAGATAGACGCTTAGCGAGGCGTAGAGATAGAAGTCATACCATTCTATAAGTGAACCGGCCGAGGATGCGACGATGACCAAGCCCAGCGAGGGCGATCGGCGGATTTCGGTGATCTGTTCGGACGCAGCCTTTTCAGCTGTCATGTCGTGCCTCCCTGCTTCTTGTCGGACGTCTAGCTCAGCCCGAGCACCCTTCGAGCGTGCTCTGGGGTGGCGACGGCACGCCCCATGGATCGCGACAACTGTACCATCTGTTCAACATACCAGGCGTTTGACGGCGCAAGATGCGCGTCATCGTACGTCCGAACCATGTCCTCGAAACCTACGCGCACATGACCGCCGAGCCCGATGGAAAGCGCCCGCAGCGCGTATTGGTCGGCACCGGACTTGCCGCCCTTCATCACCCACCAATGGACTTTTGCCGAGAAGCCCTCCGTCAATTGCACGACGGCGCGCGCAGCCGACGCGAGTGACTCGAACGGCTCGGGGGCGACAACGAGACACGGGAACGTCCCGGCGACGTCACGGTCGATCAGGTCCTGCACCATCGCGCGGCTTTCCATCGAGGTCACGGCGAGGCTGGGTCGCACGCCCCGCTCGATGAGCATTCGTGTCGTCGATGCCAGGGAGCCCCCGCCACCTGCGGCATCTTTGCGCACCGCCATCGGGAAGCTCGCCATCGCCGGCTGCAATGCGAGAGGAGCGAGCGCCTCTTCGAAGCTGAAGCCAGACGAGCCTAACGACAGCTCCAGGAT
>CAXUCM010000475.1:0-851 GCA_964249315.1 uncultured Acetobacteraceae bacterium
AGGATTTCAAAGGCTCCGCCTTTGATCGGGGTCCAGGGGTGAAACCCCTGGCCTTTCTCCTGTTCGCGCCGATAGGGCAAAGCTGCCGCTATCGCGGCCGCGCAGCCGACGCGATCCGTCGTGCCTACGGGATCAGCCGGTCGGCGCGCAGTCGATCGAACAGGGCGAAGAAGGCGTCGTCGGTCGGCACGTAGCCGGTGAAGCCGAGGCGGCGGCTCTTGGACATGTCGGTGACCACCTCGATCGGGCGGCCGAGATCGGCGTCGGTGTGCCACGGCGAGGTAAGGCGGGAAAGTTCGGATACCGCGAGCCCCTCGCGTGACGCGATCATGCGCCAGGTCGCGGCATCGTCCGACATCTGCTGTTCGAGGGGCACGATGCTACCGTCGAAGGGTGCCGCCTCGATCCCGAAGCGCTCGGCGATCCGGCTCCACATCCATTTCCAGCGGAACACGTCGCCGTTGACGATGTTGAACTCCTGGTTCGCCGCTGCCGGGGTGGTCGCGGCCCAGAGCAGATGCTGGGCGAGCTGGCCGGCATCGGTCATGTCGGTGAGCCCGTTCCACTGTGCAGCGGAACCGGGAAAGCGGAACGGCCTCCCCCTCTCCCGGCACAGCGTCGCGTATACGGCGAGCGTTGTGCCCATGTTCATCGCATTGCCGACCGCCTCGCCGATCACGGTGTGCGGCCGGTGAACGCTCCAGGCGAAGCCGTCGCACGCGGCGGCGGCGAAGACCTCGTCCTCCTGCGCGTAGTAGAAGTTGTCGATGTCGAGGCGGCCCTGCTCCTCGCGGAACGGGGTCTGCGGCAGCGTGCCGTGCCCGTAGGCTTCGAACGGGCCGAGATAGTGC
>CAXUCM010000475.1:861-2468 GCA_964249315.1 uncultured Acetobacteraceae bacterium
GCCGCATCCCTGACGCGCCACCCGGCCGGCGCGCCAGACCATAGACCGTCCAGCCCTGCCCAGAGAGCAGCGCCGCCGCGGCGCTGCCGACGATCCCGCTGGCGCCGACCACCAGGGCCGTCCTGCTCATGCCTTCGCCGGCTCGCTGGCGGGTTCCGCCTTCCGGACGACGCCCAGACCGGCGCGGATCGGCATCACCCCTCGACCGCCTCGAGTTCGGCCCGGGCCGATTGCAGCCGATCCAGGTACGGTTCCAGCGTGGTGATGTCCGACTTGTCGGCCTCGGCATAGGCGCGCTCGGCATCCTGCAGCTTGACCTGCGCGTCCTGGGCGGAGAGCCGGTCGAGCGGCGTCGCCTCGTCGGCGAGGATGGTGCAGCGATCCCCGGTGATCTCGGCGAAGCCGCCGGCGACGAAGAAGCGGTCGGTGACGTCGCTGCCTTCGTGCAGGGAGACCACGCCGCCGCGCAGCAGCACGATCATCGGCGCATGGTCGGGCATCGCCGCGAGGTCGCCCTCCGATCCCGGCACCACCGCCATGTCGACGGCACGCGCGAGCAGAAGGCGCTCCGGGCTGACGATCTCGACGTCGATCGGCACCGGCCTCACTCCTTCTTCTTGCTGGAGGCCTCGTGCTTGGCGACGGCCTCGTCGATCGAGCCCACCATGTAGAAGGCGCTCTCCGGCAGGTGGTCGTACTCGCCGGCGACGATCGCCTTGAACGAGCGCACCGTGTCCTCGATGGCGACCAGCTTGCCGGGCGAGCCGGTGAACACCTCGGCGACGTGGAAGGGCTGGCTGAGGAAGCGCTGGATCCGTCGCGCGCGGGCGACGGTCTGCTTGTCGTCCTCGGACAGCTCGTCCATGCCGAGGATGGCGATGATGTCCTGCAGCGACTTGTACGATTGCAGGATCTTCTGCACGTCGCGGGCCACCTGGTAGTGCTCCTCGCCGACGATCTTCGGATCGAGCGAGCGCGAGGTGGAATCGAGCGGATCGACCGCGGGATAGATGCCGAGCTCGGCGATCGAGCGGTTCAGCGTGGTGGTCGCGTCGAGATGCGCGAACGAGGTCGCCGGCGCCGGATCGGTGAGGTCGTCTGCCGGCACGTAGATCGCCTGGATCGAGGTGATCGAGCCCTTCTTGGTCGAGGTGATGCGCTCCTGCAGCGCGCCCATGTCGGTCGCCAGCGTCGGCTGGTAGCCGACCGCGGACGGGATGCGTCCGAGCAGGGCGGAGACCTCGGAGCCCGCCTGGGTGAAGCGGAAGATGTTGTCGACGAAGAACAGCACGTCCTGGCCCTCGTCGTCGCGGAAATACTCGGCGACGGTCAGCCCGGAGAGGGCGACGCGCATGCGCGCGCCGGGCGGCTCGTTCATCTGGCCGTAGACCAGCGCCACCTTGGAGCCCTCGGTGGTGTTCTCGCCCAGCTTGATGACGCCGGCATCGATCATCTCGTGGTACAGGTCGTTGCCTTCGCGGGTGCGCTCGCCCACGCCGGCGAACACC
Organism: uncultured Acetobacteraceae bacterium; assembly: GCA_964249315.1. Classification (GTDB taxonomy): domain Bacteria; phylum Pseudomonadota; class Alphaproteobacteria; order Acetobacterales; family Acetobacteraceae; genus Lichenicoccus. Next base: position 2,370 of record CAXUCM010000475.1, read on the forward strand.
GACACGCCGCCATGCGCCTTGGCGATGTTGTTGATCAGCTCCTGGATCAGCACGGTCTTGCCGACGCCGGCGCCGCCGAACAGGCCGATCTTGCCGCCC
>CAXUCM010000476.1:0-2464 GCA_964249315.1 uncultured Acetobacteraceae bacterium
AAGGAGCGCGGGCTGATCGAGATCTATCTCGGCGGCGGTCGCCGGGTGCGGGTCGATGCGGGTGTCGATGCCAAGGCTCTCGCCCGCGTGCTCGACGTCCTGGGCAGCCGATGATCGCGTTCCCGAGCGGCGTGCGCGTTTGGCTGGCGACAGGCCACACCGATATGCGCAAGGGCTTCGACGGCTTGTCCCTGCTGGTCCAGGAGACGCTGAAGCGTGATCCGCACGACGGCCATCTGTTCGTCTTCCGCGGCCGGCGCGGCGATCTGATCAAGGTCATCTGGCACGATGGCCAGGGGATGTGCCTGTTCTCGAAGCGGCTGGAGCGCGGCCGCTTTCTGTGGCCGTCGATGGCCGACGGCACGGTGACGATCTCGTCGGCGCAGCTCGGCTATCTGCTCGATGGAATCGACTGGCGCGCGCCTCGGCAGACTTGGCGGCCGCACGCCGCGGGATAGCGGCGGACGAGCTGTGTACAGCGCCGCTGGTCGCTCCCAAGCGCATCCGATCCGTGATTCTCTCGTTGGGTGAGCACGCCCACTGAGTCGCTTCCAAGAGATCTCGCCGCCGCGCATGCGATGATCCTCGCCGAGCGTGCCGCCAGGGACGTCGAACGCACGGCAAGGCTGACCGCCGAAGCCGCCGTCGCCAAGGCTCGATTGGACCGCATCGTGCTCGACCTCGAGCTGGAGCGGTTGCGCTTCCAGCTGGCGAAGGCGCGGCGCGAGGCGTTCGGGCAATCCTCGGAGGCCGGCGCCAGGATCGGCCAGTTCGAGCTGGCGCTCGAGGACATCGAGGAGACCATCGCCGCGATGCGGGCGGCCGAGGAGATGGCCGCACCGGCCACGCCGGTCGATGCCTTCAGACGTCGCAAGCCGGCACGACGTTCGCTGCCGGCGCAGCTGCCGCGTGTTCGCCAGGTCTATCCCAGCCCGTCGGCATGCCCGTGCTGCGCGGGGCGCCTGCGCAAGCTGGGCGAAGACATCACCGAGTCGCTCGAACGTGTCCCGGCGAGCTGGTTCGTTCTCCAGCACGTGCGCGAGAAGTTCTCCTGCCGATCTTGTGATGCCATTACGCAACCGCCCGCGCCCTCACACCCGATCGCGCGGGGGCGCGCTGGTCCGGTGCTGCTGGCCGAGATCGCCTTCGGCAAGTTCTGCCTGCATCTGCCGCTGCATCGGCAGAGCCGTGCCTTTGCCCGCGAAGGCGTCGAGATCGATGTCTCTACGATGGCCGACTGGATGGGCGCGGTCAGCGTCGCCCTCAAGCCGATGGTCGACATCATCGAGGCCCACGTTCTGGCGGCGCTTCGCCTTCATGTCGACGATACGCCGGTACCTGTTCTGGCCAAAGGCGGAGCTGGCCAGGGGCCACGCCAAGCGAAGCTTGGTGGGGTGGGCAGCGGAGGGAAGACGAAGACGGGTCGACTTTGGACCGCGGTCCGCGACGATCGCGCCTTCGGCGGTGCCGATCCGCCGGCCGCGTTCTACGTCTACTCCCCCGACCGCGGCAGTGTGCATCCCGAGGCGTTCCTCGGGTCCTGGTCCGGCATCATGCAGGCGGATGCCTACGCCGGCTTCAACAGGTTGTACGAGCCGGGGCGGCACCCCGGAACGATCGTCGAGGCGGGATGCTGGGCGCACTGGCGGCGCAAGTTCTACGAGATCGCCGCGCTCAAGAAGGCGCCGATCGCCGTCGAGGCCGTGACGCGTATCGATGCCATCTTCGCGATCGAGCGCACCATCAAAGGCTCGATGCCATCTGAGCGGCAGGACGTGCGAGAGCAAACGATTAGACCACTCGTCAACGCACTCGTCGCCTGGTTGATTGGGCAGCGCGCCACCCTGTCGTCGAAGTCCGAGACCGCGAAGGCGATGGACTACGGCCTGAAGCGCATGCCGGCCTTCACCCGCTTCCTCGACGACGGCCGCGTCTGTCTGTCGAACAACGCCGCCGAGCGCGCCATGCGCTGCGTCGCCATCGGCCGCAAGAATTGGACGTTCGCCGGCTCGGACGCTGGTGGCCGCCGCGCCGCGGCGATCTACACCCTGATCGAGACCTGCAAGCTCAACGACGTCGATCCCCGCGCCTGGCTCGCAGACGTGCTGAGGCGCCTGCCGGACCACCCCGCCAAGCGCATCCGTGAACTCCTGCCGTGGAACTGGTCGCCCGAGATCGTCACCGCTCGCGCCGCCTGAGCAATCCCGTTCTCGCATCATCCGAGACACGCAAGGCGGCCTTCACCGGACGCTTTCCCTGCAACTGCTGCTTGACGGCGCGGACGCGAACGGGCCCTTGGCTCGCGCATCCACCGGTCCGCATCTTGTCCGCTTCGCTCGCCCGCCTTCTTACGAGCCCTTCGCACAGACCCTCGGCGCGCTCGCCACCGCCTTCGTGCTCGGCACGATGATCGGGTTCGAACGGCAATGGCGGCAACGCAATGCCGGGCTGCGCACCAACGTGT
>CAXUCM010000477.1:0-2448 GCA_964249315.1 uncultured Acetobacteraceae bacterium
TGGTGCATCGAGAGGTGCTGTTGTGAGTGATCTGATCTGGTTGTCCAAGGCGCAGATGCGGCGGATCGAGCCGCACTTCCCGTTGTCGCATGGGGTGCCACGGGTCGATGACCGGCGGGTGATCAGCGGCATCATCTTCGTGGTCCGCAACGGCCTGCGCTGGCGGGATGCACCTGCAGAGTATGGACCGCACAAGACGATCTATAACCGATTCATCCGGTGGAGCCGCCTGGGCGTCTTCAACCGCATCTTTGCAGCACTGGCGGCCAAGGCCGGAAAGCCCGACCAGCTGATGATCGATGCGACGCACCTGAAGGCGCACCGGACGGCGGCCAGCCTTTTAAAAAAGGGCTTGTTCCCCGGCGTATCGGACGCACCAAGGGCGGCCTGAACTCGAAGCTCCATGCCGTCTGCGATGGTCACGGACGGCCGCTGGTCATGCTGCTCAGCGAAGGCCAGATGAGCGACTACAAGGGCGCTGCGCTGATGATCGAGGCACTCCCCAAGGCCAAGGTCATGCTGGGCGACCGGGGTTATGACGCCGACTGGTTCCGCGAGGCATTGACGGCACGCGGCATCACCCCGTGTATCCCGTCAAAGGTCAATCGCCGGGTGCCGATCCCACACGATCGCATCCTCTACCGCCAGCGCCACAGGATCGAAAACATGTTCGGCAGGCTCAAGGACCGGCGCCGCATCCACACCCGTTACGACCGCTGCGCCCATACCTTCATGTCCGCAATCTGCATCGCCGCTACCGTCATCTTCTGGCTGTGATCAATGAGTCCTGAGCCTAGCCGATGCCGAAGAACAGCCGCATGACGAAGAACAGGCGAAGCGGCGAGATCTGCCGGGCGCGGCGGCCTTCGTCGTCGCGCGTCAGGCGCGCCGGATGCAGCGTGACGTCCCGCAGCGTCCGCCAGAGCCGGCTGTCGGCGTGGATAAGGATTTCGACGATCTCGAACGCCACGTGTCGCACCGAGCGCCCGTGCGCCTCGACGCGCTGGCCGCAGCAATGGCACCAGCCGCCTGCGAGCGTCGTGCCGCAATCCAGGCACCGGGTTGGCGCTTCCGCCGCTTCACTCTCTGCGGTCAGGCCGACAGGTTGATCCATGCTTCGATACGATCGCCGATCCGGAACGTGCGCAAGACCTCAGGTCCAGTACAGCACCCGTGCCTGCGGCAGCCAGCGTCCGAGCGCGCGTTCGACCACGCCGCGCATGTCGACCATCCGCTCGCGCGGCAGCACCCATTTCACCGACCCGAACTTGGTCAGCTTGCGTGTGCGCACCGCCTCGTCCATCTCCAGCGCGCTGCCCGGGTACCAGTCCTGCAGCACCTGCTTGGATTTCGGCGTGAAGCGGTGGGTGATCAGCTCGGCGGTGAGATCGACTCCCGGCACGCCGTCCAGCGCCGCCGCCACCTGTTCCAGCAGCGTCTCGTATTCGTGCTGCCAGTCCGGCACCGGCAGGATCGGCGCCACGGTGAGGCCGACCGGGTAGCCGGCCAGCGCGATCCGGCGCAGTGCCGCCAGGCGCGCCGGCATGCGCGGCGCGCCGCCCTCGAGGCGCTCCGCCGCGCGCGCGTTCAGCGAGAAGCGCACCCGCGTGCGGCCGCCATGGTCGAGGCCGAGCAGCGGCTCGACCGCGTCGAACTTGGTGGTGAAGCGCAGCTGCACCGGCGCCTGCCAGGCACCGAAATGGCTGATGCAGGCGGCGAGGCTTCCGGTCACGTGCTCGATGCCGAGCGGATCGGTGTAGCAGGAGCACTCGAAGGTGGTGCCCTCCGAGGCACGCGCGGCGGAGCGCGAGGTGACCGCGCCCTGACCCACCGAAGCCGGCAGTTCGCCCAGGATCTCCGGCAGGTTGGCGTAGGCGCGCACGATCGGCGGTCCGCTCAGCGAGCCGGCGAGGTAGCAGTACTGGCAGTGCGCCGGGCAGCCTTCGGCCAGGTCGAAGCGCCAGTCCGCACTCGGCGGGATCGGCTCCAGCCGTCGCCGGCTCGGCGAGGCGACGATCACCGCGAGGGTGGACTTGGCGTCGCGGTAGGTGCCCGGCAGGCCACGTAGCTGGTCCGCCTTCAGGCGCACGACCTCCGCGCCGAGAGCCGCCGCGCGGTCCACCATCGCCGAGCCATGCGCCCAGTTCAGGGCGCCGGGCGTGACCAGCACGCGCTTCGGGGCCCAGCGCGGGAACTGCCGGGGCTGGGGGTCGTCGCCTGGTTGCGGCACGTGCGGCATGGTCCTTCCGGGATGCCGCGCGGCCGCGGCTCGCACCGATATCGTGTTTCCCGGCGCGATTACGACTCCCGTTGCAGGCGCGCCTCGAGATGGGCGAGAAGGCCAGGGCTCTGCCCTGGACCCGCCAAAGGCTCGCCTTTGGAAACCTCTTGATAAACGGATTCTCAAGGCTGAGCCTTGAGCGATTGAGCCGCGAAGCGGATCGATGG
>CAXUCM010000478.1:0-2442 GCA_964249315.1 uncultured Acetobacteraceae bacterium
AGTGCGGGCGCAGGCAGCTGCAACGCGACGCCGGCGGCTGCGGCCCCACCGGCTGCGGCCCCGCCGGCTGCGACCGGCACGGCGTCCGCCGCCTCGGCCCAGGGTGGCACCGAGGAGATCACCGTCACGTCGGAGCGACGCAAGCAGAACGTGCAGGACGTGGGCAGCTCGATCAGCGTCATTTCCGCCAAGACGCTGGTGAACCGCAACGTCAACGCCGTGTTCGACCTGCAGTATCTGACGCCGTCGCTGCAGGTGACGCCGCAGTTCGGCAGCGGCCAGCCCGGCTTCGCGATCCGCGGCCTGGGCTTCGACGACTACGCCAGCAACAACGCGCCGACGGTCGGCATCTATATCGACGAGGTGTCGCTGCCGGTGCCGTTCGCCACCAACGAGTCCACCTTCGACGTCCAGCGGGTCGAGGTGCTGCGCGGGCCGCAGGGCACGCTGTACGGACGCAACACGACCGGCGGTGCGATCAACTACATCCTGAACAAGCCGACGCAGGAGCTGCTCGCCGGCCTCGACACGCAGTACGGCAGCTTCGACAGCTCCAAGGTCGACGGCTTCGTCTCCGGGCCGATCAGCGACCGGGTGCAGTTCCGCATCTCCGGCGAGACCCAGCACGGCGGCGCCTTCGAGCATAATCGCGACGGCGACGGCTCGGTGCTCGGCGACGTCAACCGCAACGCGCTGCGCCTGCTGCTCGACGCGGAGCCGACCGACACGCTCAAGCTGGAGCTGAACCTGCACGGCAGCCACGACCGTTCCGACGCGAACGGCCTGCACCTCTACGCGCCGCTCACCGCGGTCAACGACCTGGTGCCGTCGGCACCGATCGAGCCGGCGGATACCGATCGTTTCGCCACGGGTTGGGGCACGTCCAGCGTGTTCGCGAGCGAGATCGGCATCCAGCCGAACCAGAAGCCGTTCAGCCACGTCGATACCGCCGGCAGCAGCCTGCGCGCAGACCAGACGCTGAGCTTCGCGACCCTGACCGACCTGATCAGCGAGGACTACGCGCAGCGCACCGAGTACGACAATTTCGACGCCTCGTCGCAATCGATCTCCGACGTCTACTACAACAGCCGCGCCGACGTGTTCTCCAACGAGCTTCGCCTGACCTCGCGCGATGCCGGCCGGTTCAACTGGGTCGGCGGCATCTTCTATTCGAACCAGTTCCTGAGCGACATCTATCGTTCCGGCTTCGACGACATCTACGGCCTCGAAGGAAACGTGCACTACGCGCAGACCGTCAACACCATCAGCGGCTTCGGCCAGGCGAATTACAAGCTCACCCGCGCGCTGACCTTGACCGGCGGGCTGCGCATCGAGCACGAGACGCGCAGGCTCAACAACTTTACCTCGCAGTTCTTGGCCGACGACGTGCTGACCAACCCAGACGATTCCGTCGGCGCGCAGAGCAGCAGCTTCACCTTGCCGTCCGGGAAGATCGAGCTGCAATACAGCCCGTTGCACGACGACCTCCTCTACGTCTCGGTCAGCCGCGGCATCAAGTCGGGCGGCTTCACCACCTACAACTCGGCTGATCCCGCGGTGTCCACCAGGCCGTTCCAGCCGGAGAAGCTCTGGGCGTACGAGATCGGCAACAAGCTCGAGCTGCCGTCCGAGCGCCTGCGCTTCAACCTCTCCGCCTTCTACTACGACTACCACGACCAGCAGGTGCAATCCGAGGTGGTCAATCCGACGGTCGGCCCGATCGGCATCATCGTCAACGCGCCGCGCTCGCATCTCTACGGCGGCGAGTTCGAGACCGACTGGACGCCGCTGCCGGGCCTGACCCTGACGCAGTCCGGCGGCTGGGCCACCGGACAGTTCGACGTGTTCACCACGGATGTCGGCGCCAACATCGTCCGCGGCAGCTACGTCGCCATCGTCGCCGACCGCAAGGGCGACAGCCTGCCGGCGCCGAAGATCACGCTGGACGGCTCGGTCAGCTACCGGTGGGATCTCGGCCGCTTCGCCCTCGTCACCGAGGGCGACTACAGCCTGCGCAGCACCGACCGCTCGCTGTTCGGCCCGCTCTACAACGTCGCCGGCTATACCCTGTTCAACGCCTCCGCCACCCTGTCGCCGAAGAACGGCCGCTGGAGCTTCGCCGCCTTCGGGCAGAACATCCTCGACAAGCAGTACGACGTGACACGCAACTTCTTCGTCCAGGGCGACGACATCGCCCTGGCCGGGCTGCCGGCGACCTGGGGCGTGCGGCTCTCGGTGACCTATTGACCGGGCCCGGCGGGATGGATCCTGCCTCGGACAGCCTGGCCGAGCTCGACGCCGACACCCTGCTCGCCGGCTACGCGACGCGCCGGTTCACCCCGAGCGACGTGCTCGCCGCGGTGGTGCGGCGCGTCGCCGCCTGGGAGCCGCCTCGCTGCGCGCTGTTTGCCTACGACCCGGCAGGCGCACTCGCCGCCGCCC
>CAXUCM010000479.1:0-2437 GCA_964249315.1 uncultured Acetobacteraceae bacterium
ATGGCTAGCAGCGCGGCGGCATTGTCGGCGGTGACCGAGCCGCCATAGAGCATGCGGATCCCACGCCCGGCGGCCTCGCCGAGCTGGCGCACCAGCTCGGCACGGACGAAGCCGTGCATCGCCGCGATGTCGGCCGCGGTGGCGGCCCGGCCGGTGCCGATCGCCCAGACCGGCTCGTAGGCGACGATGCCGGCGAAGCCGTCGGGCAGGCTGCCCTTGATCTGCCAGCCGACCACGTCCTCCTGGCGGCCGGCGGCGCGCTGCTCCTCGCTCTCGCCGACGCAGACGATCGGGATCAGTCCGGCGCGCGTGGCGGCGACGCACTTCTCGCGCACCGTCTCGTCGATCTCGGAATGGTTCTGCCGGCGCTCGGAATGGCCGAGGATGACGTGGCTGGCACCGAGGTCGCGCAGCATCGGCGGTGCGACGTCGCCGGTATGCGCGCCGCGATCATCCATGTGGCAGTCCTGTGCGCCCCAGGCGACCTGGCTGCCGGCGAGCAGGCGCGAGAGGGTGGCGAGCTGGGTGAAGGGCGGGCAGAGCAGCACGTCCGCGGCGAGCGGCGTCTGCGAGTTCCGCACGCCCTCCAGGATCGCTCCGGCCAGCGCCTCGGCGTCCGCGGTCAGGCCGTTCATCTTCCAGTTCCCGACGATCAACTGGCGCATGGTCTTGCTCTCTTGCGGGGCTCTCGCGGCCGCATAGACCATGACGGGCCGCTCGATGACAAGAGAACCGGTCGGCTGGTCCGAGCTAGACGCTGGCGGCGAGCGCCAATTGCGTCGACGCGATACCCGAGCTGGCGAAATAGGACTGCATCGCCTTGGTCACCGACTGCTGGACCGAACCGGGCAGGGTGGTGATGTCGTCCGCCGTCGCGCTGATCGCCGAGGCGAGGCTCGACCCGTCTGCGGACGTCCCGTCGCTGCTGCTGCTGCTGCTCGCGTCGGTGGCGGCCGCACCGCGATGGTGGTGGTGGTGCGTGCCGCCGATGCTGGCGGACGTGCCCGTCGCACTGCCGGCGGCGCCGCCGGTCGATTGCAGCGCGAGCAGCGTGCCCTGGATCGGGTTCGACGCGGTTGCTGCGGTGGTGGCAGTGGTCGTCGCGGCGGCAGTCGTGCCGGCCTCGGGCATGGCCGGCGTGGTCGTGCTCGCGCCCGACGAGGCGGCGGGTCTCGCCTGTGCACTCTGCAGCGGCTTGAACCATCCCTGGGAGGCCGAAACGGCCGATAGACCAGACATCTGCGATCCTCGTGCTGGAGATCGTGCGCGATGGCACCTCGCGGCCTGGTTTGCACGACGCGTGCCAGCTCCTCCCGAGGCAGGCGCGGGATGTCGCGCCCCGGACCGGCGGGAAGTGCCCGGTCGAATCTGCCGACCGGCAGGCGCGGCCCGGGCGAGAGTGGCCAGCATAGTCGCGGCTGTCTATGGTGCGCGGCGCCGTACCGCCATGGACGCAAGATGATCTCCTACTTCAGACGCCTGTTCGTGGATTCCTGGCTCGGTCGGGTGTTCGCGGTGCTGATCTTCGCCGCCTTCGTGGTCTGGGGCGTCGGCGACTTCGTCACCAGCATGGGTCGCACCGATGCCGGCACGGTCGCCGCGGTCGGCGCGCAGAAGGTGACGGTGCAGGAGTTCGACGGCGCCCTGCGCCAGCAACTGCAGCAGGTGGCACAGCAGACCACCGGCGGCGATCCCGCGCAGATCGCGCCCGCGGAACGCGCGCAGATCGCCATGCAGGTGCTGCAGGGCCTGGTCAGCCGCGCCGCGGCGCTGCGCGAGGCGAACCATCTCGGCATCGTCGTGCCCGACTCCGAGCTGCGCCGGGAGGTGTTCGACGCGCCCGTGTTCAAGGGCGCCGACGGCCAGTTCGACCGCACGCGCTTCGACCGGCTGCTGGCCACGCAGCGCCTGACCGAGACCCAGCTGCTCGCGCAGCTGCGCGACGACCTCGCCGCCAACGCGCTGATCGAACCGGTGCGTATCGGCGCGCGGGCGCCGGAGATCCTGGTGCGTCGCGCCTTCGACTATGCCGCCGAGACCCGCACGCTCGACATGGTGCGCATCCCCTTCAACGCGGTGCCGGCCCCCCCCGCCGCGGACGAGGCCGTGCTGCGGCGCTATTTCGACAACCATCCCGACCAGTTCCAGGCGCCGGAATATCGGCGCATCAAGCTGGTGGTGCTGTCGCCGCAGACCGTGGCGCGCGACATGGACGTCGCGGAGGCCGACGAGCGGGCGCTGTTCAAGGCCCAGCTCGGCACCGGCCAGGTGCCGGAGAAGCGCTCGGTCCAGGTGATCACCGCGCCGAGCGAGGCGCGCGCCAAGGCGCTGGCGACGCTGTGGCAGGGCGGCGCCGGGGGGCCGCCCATGCCGGCCGCCGCCCCCCCCCCCAACCCCGGGGGGGCGGCCGCCCCCCCCCCCGCCCCCAAGCCCGGAC
>CAXUCM010000480.1:0-2434 GCA_964249315.1 uncultured Acetobacteraceae bacterium
GGCCAAGGCTCTGCCCTGGACCCGCTCAAGGCTTGGCCTTGAGAATCCATTTGATAGAAGGCTTTCGCGATGCGGGGTTGGTTCGTCGTGTTGGCAATGATGCTGCTGTGGACCGGGTCGGTTGCGGCGCAGGACGTCTCCGAGCCTACGCACGCGCAGCCTGAGCTGCAGAAGCAGGCGCTGACGATCATCTCGCGCGGCGGCGTGCGGCACGCCTTCAGCGTCGAGCTGGCGCGCTCCGCGCGCGAGCAGCAGGTCGGGTTGATGTTCCGCACCAGCATCCCGGCACAGGGCGGCATGCTGTTCGTCTGGCCCTATCCGCAGCAGAGCGCGATGTGGATGGAGAACTGTCCGATCCCGGAGGACATGCTGTTCGTCGCACCCGACGGCCGCATCCGACGTATCGCCGAGAACACGGTGCCGCAGAGCCTGGCCCAGATCCAGAGCGGCGGCCTGGTACGCGCCACCATCGAGCTGCAGGGCGGGATCACCGCCAAGCTGGATATCCGGGTCGGCGACCGGATCGAGAACCAGGCGTTCGATCAGGCCGCCGCGGCCGGAGGCTGATCGCTCCGGCCGCCTTGATCGTCTTAGCGATGGCCGGTGCCGTCTCCGTCGCGGATCGGCCCGGTATCCTCCTGGACGTGCGCCTCCAGGAACCAGAGCTGCTTGTCGAGCCCGCGCGAGACCTCGGTGAACAGGTCGGCAGTATCGGCGTCACCGGCCTCGTCGGCCTCGTCGATGCTGGTGCGGATCGCGTTGCCGAACACGGCGTAGCGGTCGATCAAGGCTGCCAGATGGTCGGAGACGCGGTAGATGTCGATCGGGTAGGGCTCGAGCTGGCTCGACTTTGCGATGGTCTGGGAGGTGCCGTACGCAGTGCCGCCGAGGGCAGTGACCCGCTCGGCCATCTTGTCGTTCCAGTCGTCCTGCTCGGTGCGGAAGCCGTCCAGCATCTCGTGGATGCCGATGAATTGCGGACCCTTGAGGTTCCAGTGTGCCTGCTTGGTGATCAGCGCCTGGTCGAGACCGTCCGACAGGCGCGCGTTCAGCAGCGATATCGCCACGTTGCGGGCGTTCGAGTCGATGGCGTTGCGGGTGGCATGCAGCCGCGGCTTGAGCTGCGGTTCTTTTTGCGTCGAGGCCATGAGCGCGGATCTCCATAGTAGCTGGCGGGATACCCGGTTTCAACGCGTCGGGACGCACCCGCGTTGCGCCGAGCCTGAAAGCACGGTGCGGCGTGCTTGCGCGCCGTCTGGCGGCGGCGCAAGAGCGTGTGCGAAGGCGAGGTGCCGGAAGGGACCGCATGACGATCTTGGTAACCGGCTGTGCGGGCTTCATCGGTGCGCATGTGGCGCGCGCCCTGCTCGCGCGCGGCGAGCGTGTGGTCGGGCTCGACGCTCTCGACCCGTACTATGACCCGGCGCTCAAGCAGGCCCGCCTCGACCGGCTGCTGGCACCGGCCGGATCGGCGTTCCGCTTCGCGGCCCTCGACGTCACCGACCGCGACGGGCTCGCGGCACTCCTCGCCGCCGAGCCCGGGATCACCGGCATCGTCCACCTCGCCGCGCAGGCCGGCGTGCGGCACTCGCTGGTCGATCCGTATGCCTACGTGTCGGCCAACGTGCTCGGTCACGTGACGCTGCTGGAGGCCGCGCGGCGTCTCGAACGGCTCGACCACCTGGTGTTCGCCTCGTCCTCCTCGGTCTACGGGCTGAACCACAGCCTGCCGTTCCGCGAGAGCGACCGGGTCGATACGCCGAGCTCGCTCTATGCGGCGACCAAGCGCTCGGGCGAGCTGATCTCGCATGCCTACGGCCATCTGTTCGGGCTGCGGCAGACCGGGCTGCGCTTCTTCACCGTCTACGGGCCGTGGGGCAGGCCGGACATGGCCTACTACGCCTTCGCGCGCGCCATCGTCGCCGGCGAGGCGATCGCGCTCTACGAGGGCGAGGGTCTGGCACGCGACTTCACCTATATCGACGATGCCTGCAGCGGCGTGCTGCGCGTGCTCGACCAGCCGCCGGACGAGGCCCACCCGACCCGGCTGCTCAATCTCGGCAACCACCGCAGCGAGCCGGTGACGGTGCTGGTGTCGCTGCTGGAGCAGGCGCTCGGACGGCGCGCGATCATCCGCCGGGTGCCGCGTCCGGGCACAGACATCGAGGCGACCTGGGCGTCGGTCGAGGCGATCCGCATGGCCGCCGGGTGGTCGCCGCAGACGCGCCTCGAGGAGGGCATCCCGCGCTTCGTGGACTGGTTTCGCGATTTTCACGCGGTGGTGTGAGCGTCCGGTCCAATTTTCTGATTGACGGGTCTGGTGGGTGGGTTTAGATCCGCGGCTCCGCTTCGGAGAGGGGTTCTCCTCCACCCCGGCGCGGCTGTTCCTTGAAATCAGAATAGGCTGAGGAAGGGATATGTTGGCGGCGCCTTT
>CAXUCM010000481.1:0-2420 GCA_964249315.1 uncultured Acetobacteraceae bacterium
CACCCACCGGGCGCGCGGCGGCCGCGGCGCGGGCTTCGCGGCGGCGGCCCGGGCCGCTGCCGGGGCGGGACCGGGCGCCGGCAGGCTGTCCGGCATCACTCCTCCTTGTAGCGATAGCCGATGCCGTACAGGGTCTCGATCTGGTTGAAGCTGTCGTCGATCTGCCGGAACTTCTTGCGCACGCGCTTGATGTGGCTGTCGATGGTGCGGTCGTCGACGTAGATGTTCTCGCCGTAGGCCGCATCGATCAGCTGGTCGCGCGACTTCACCAGGCCGGGGCGGGTGGCGAGCGCCTTGACCAGCAGGAACTCGGTCACGGTGAGCTGGATGTCGGCGTCGCGCCACAGGCATTGATGCCGGGTCTCGTCGAGCGACAGCGCGCCGCGCACCATCGTGCCGGCCCCGGCCCCGCCGGCGAGCTCGGCGCGGCCGGCATCCTTGCGACGCAACAGCGCGCGGATGCGCTCCAGCAGCAGGCGCTGCGAGAACGGCTTGGTGATGTAGTCGTCGGCGCCGAGACGCAGCCCCATCAGCTGGTCGACCTCCTCGTCCTTGCTGGTCAGGAAGATCACCGGCAGCTGCGAGCGGTGGCGGAGGCGCTGCAGCAGCTCCATGCCGTCCATCCGCGGCATCTTGATGTCGAGCACCGCGAGGTCGACCGGCCGGCTGGTGATGCCGGCCAGCGCGCTCTCGCCGTCGGTGAAGGTGCGCACCTGGAAGCCCTCGGCCTCCAGCGTGATCGAGACCGAGGTGAGGATGTTGCGGTCGTCATCGACCAGGGCGATCGTGTGCTTGATGGCGTCCAACGGCGAGTTCCTCCCGCGATCCGGTGCCGGGGCGCATCCCGGCGAGCCGACGATGGCATAAAAGCCGGCGCGGCGATGCAGCGCCGCGGCGGTTTCCGGCTTGTCCAGGTTTGTCGCGTCCCCTACTTCACCGCCATGACCAGCGACGACCCCGCACGAATGCCGCAACCCTCGCCGGAGCCGGACGGCTCCCCGCATCCGGCGGATCGGCCCGCCGCCGGGGACGCCGCCCCGGACAGTCCGGAGACGGTGATGCAGGCGGCCGCCAGCCGCATCCAGGAGCTGGAAGCCGCCCGCGACGAGATGCGCGACCGCTGGCTGCGCGCCGAGGCGGAGACGCAGAACGTGCGCACGCGCGCCAAGCGCGAGACCGACGACGCCAGGCAGTATGCGGTGCAGAAGTTCGCCCGCGACGTGGTCGAGGCGGCGGAGAACCTGCGCCGCGGCATCGCCAGCCTGCCGCCCGCTTCCGACGCGGACGGCCCGATGCTGGTCAAGCTGCGCGAGGGCTTCGAGAGCGTCGAGCGCTCCTTCCTCGGCGTGCTGGAGCGCAACGGCATCACCGGCACCGATCCGACCGGCGCGGTGTTCGACGCCAACCTGCACCAGGCGATGGCGGAGCAGCCAAGCGCCGAGCATCCGCCCGGGACGGTGATCCAGGCCTGGACCTCGGCCTGGACGCTGCACGGCCGCCTGCTCAAGCCGGCGATGGTGGTCGTCGCCGCGGCACCGGCCGATCGCGAGGCTCCGGCGGTGACTGCGGCGGGGGCGGAGGCGCTCGACAAGACCGTCTGACCTGTCCGGTTCGACAGATTTGTTGCCTGGTTTTTGTGCAGTGAGTCGACAAGGGACTTGTGAGTCCCGGTCGGCCTCAATACATCCGATGCCGTAAGATCCATTGGGCCGCTTCCGGTGCTTCGGGCCGGACGAGGCTGCTGACAAGGAGCAAGAACGCATGAGCAAGGTTATCGGCATCGATCTCGGCACCACCAATTCGTGCGTGTCGATCCGCGAGGGTGACGACAACCGGGTCATCGAGAACAGCGAGGGTGCACGCACCACGCCGTCGATGGTCGCCTTCACCGAGAACGGCGAGCGCCTGGTCGGCCAGTCCGCCAAGCGCCAGGCCGTCACCAACCCGACCAACACCCTGTATGCGGTCAAGCGGCTGATCGGGCGCCGGTTCGAGGATCCGACGGTCGAGAAGGATCGCGGCCTGGTGCCGTATTCGATCGTCAAGGGCGAGAACGGCGATGCCTGGGTCGAGGCGCGCGGGCAGAAATACGCCCCCAGCCAGATCAGCGCCTTCGTGCTCGGCAAGATGAAGGAAACCGCCGAGACCTATCTCGGCGAGCCCGTGACGCAGGCGGTGATCACCGTTCCTGCGTATTTCAACGACGCCCAGCGCCAAGCCACCAAGGATGCCGGCCGCATCGCCGGGCTCGACGTGCTGCGCATCATCAACGAGCCGACCGCGGCGGCACTCGCCTACGGCATGGAGAAGAAGAACGGCGGCACCGTGGCGGTCTACGACCTCGGCGGCGGCACCTTCGACGTCTCGGTGCTGGAGATCAGCGACGGCGTCATCGAGGTGAAGTCCACCAACGGCGACAC
>CAXUCM010000482.1:0-2419 GCA_964249315.1 uncultured Acetobacteraceae bacterium
TGGGCGACCAGAAGGGCCGCGTCGGCTACGGCGCCGGCAAGGCGCGCGAGGTGCCGGAGGCGATCCGCAAGGCCACCGAGCGAGCCAAGCGCACGATGATCCGGGTGCCGATGAAGGAAGGCCGCACGCTGCACCACGACGTCGCCGGGCATTACGGCGCCGGCAAGGTGGTGCTGCGCTCGGCCGAGGCCGGAACCGGCATCATCGCCGGCGGCCCGATGCGCGCGGTGTTCGAGAGCCTGGGCATCGGCGACGTAGTCGCCAAGTCGCTCGGCAGCCGCAACTCGCACAACATGGTCAAGGCCACCTTCGACGCCTTGCAGCATTGCGCGAGCCCGCGCTCGGTGGCGAGCCGTCGCGGCAAGAAGGTGTCCGACATCCTCGGCAAGCGCGAGGGCCTGCCGGTCGCCGAGGCAGCTCCGGAGGCCGCGGCCGATGTCTGAGACGCTCTCGGCGCTGACGCGCCTCACCGGCGAGAGGGTCCGCATCACGCAGACCGGCTCCGGCAACGGCCAGAAGCCCGGCCAGCAGGCGACGCTGATCGGGCTCGGCCTGAACAAGCTCGGCCGCACCCGCGAGCTGGAGAACACCGCCTCGGTGCGCGGCATGATCCGCAAGGTGTCCCACCTGGTGAAGGTGGAGGAATAGGCCGTGAACCTGAACGAACTGCGTGACAACGAGGGCTCCCGCTACCGCAAGAAGCGGCTCGGGCGCGGCATCGGCTCCGGCAAGGGCAAGACCTCCGGCCGCGGCGTCAAGGGTCAGAAGGCGCGCGAGGGCGTGTCGCTGAACGGCTTCGAAGGCGGCCAGCTGCCGATCTATCGCCGGCTGCCCAAGCGCGGCTTCCGCAACATCTTCCGCAAGGTGTACGCGCCGATCAATCTCGGCGCGGTGGACGCGGCGATCGCCGCCGGCAAGCTCGACGCCTCGCAGACCGTCGACCAGGCGGCGCTGCGCAACGCCCGGCTGGTCGGCAGCGGCAACTATGCCGGCCTGCGCATCCTTGCGACCGGCGAACTCACCCGCCCGGTGCAGTTCGACGTGGCCGGCGCCTCGGCGACCGCGATCGCCGCGGTGGAGAAGGCGGGGGGGTCGATGAAGGTTGGGGCTCTGCCTCAAACCTCGCCAAAGGCGTCGCCTTTGGAAACGATCTCCTCTAATGAATCGGGGTCTGGGGCCTAAGGCTCCGTCACGCGCAGGCGTGCTTCGCACGACGGGTCCAGGGCGGAGCCCTGGCGCTAACAAGGACACGCTCATGGTCTCCAGCGCAGAGCAGATGGCAGCCAGCCTGAATTTCGGCGCGCTGGGCAAGGCGACCGAACTCTGGAAGCGGATCTGGTTCACGCTGGGGGCCTTGGTCGTCTACCGGCTCGGCACCTACATCCCGATCCCGGGCATCGATGCGGCGGTGATGGGCCAGCTGATGGCGCAGCATCAGAGCGGCATCCTCGGCATGTTCGACATGTTCACCGGCGGCGCGCTCGGTCGCGCCACGGTGTTCGCGCTCAACATCATGCCCTACATCAGCGCCTCGATCATCGTGCAGCTGATGTCGTCGGCGATCCCGTCGCTGGAGACCCTCAAGAAGGAGGGCGAGTCCGGCCGCAAGAAGCTCAACCAGTATACCCGCTACCTCACTGTGCTGATCGCGCTGTTCCAGGCCTACGGCTTCGCGGTCGGGCTGGAGGCGATGCACGGACGCGGCGGCGCGCCGGCGGTGATCGATCCGGGCCTGTTCTTCCGCTTCTCGTGCATCGTCACGCTGGTCGGCGGCACCATGTTCCTGATGTGGCTGGGCGAGCAGATCACCGCGCGCGGCGTCGGCAACGGCATCAGCCTGATCATCTTCGCGGGCATCGTCGCCAACCTGCCGCACGCGCTCGCGACGCTGCTGCAGCTCGGCTACACCGGCGGCCTGTCGCCGGTGTTCGTGGCGGCGTTCCTGCTGATCGCGGTGGGTGTGATCGGCTTCATCACTTTCATGGAGTCCGCGCAGCGGCGCGTGACCATCCAGTATCCCAAGCGCCAGCAGGGCAACCGGATGTTCGGCGGCGATTCGACGCACATGCCGCTCAAGGTCAACACCTCCGGCGTGATCCCGCCGATCTTCGCCTCCTCGGTGCTGCTGATCCCGGCGACCATCGCCGGCTTCGCCGCCAATAGTGGAGGCCATGGCTGGCTCGCGACGATCGGTCAGCTCATCGCGCACGGCCAGCCGCTCTACATGCTGCTCTACGCCGCGATGATCCTGTTCTTCTCGTTCTTCTACGCGGCGGTGACCTTCAACCCGACCGAGACCGCCGACAACCTGCGCAAGCAGGGCGGCTTCCTGCCGGGGATCCGACCCGGTGCCAACACCGCGACCTATCTCGACCGCATCCTGACCCGGCTGACCACGATCGGCGCGCTCTACCTGGTG
>CAXUCM010000483.1:0-2417 GCA_964249315.1 uncultured Acetobacteraceae bacterium
GACGTTCTTCTTGGTCCAGCTCATCTCGGACACGTGCACCAGGCCCTCGACGCCCGGCTCCAGCTCCACGAAGGCGCCGTAGTCGGTGATGTTGGTGACGCGGCCCGTGTACTTGGCGCCCGGCGGATACTTCGCCGCCACACCCTCCCACGGATCGGCCTCGAGCTGCTTCATGCCCAGGCTGATGCGCTGCGTGTCGGAGTTGAAGCGGATCACCTGCACGCGAACCTGCTGGCCGATCTGCAGCGCCTCGGACGGGTGGTTGATGCGCTTCCAGGCGATGTCGGTGACGTGCAGCAGCCCGTCGACGCCGCCGAGATCGACGAAGGCGCCGTAATCGGTGATGTTCTTGACCACGCCGTCGAGGATCATGCCCTCCTTGAGGCCCTGGATCAGCTCGGAGCGCTGTTCGGCGCGGGTTTCCTCGAGCACCGCGCGGCGGGACACGACGATGTTGCCGCGGGCGCGGTCCATCTTGAGGATCTGGAACGGCTGCGGCGTGCCCATCAGCGGGCCGACATCGCGCACCGGGCGGATATCGACCTGGCTGCCGGGCAGGAACGCCATGGCGCCGCCGAGATCGACGGTGAAGCCGCCCTTGACCCGACCGTAGATGGTGCCGTTGACGCGCTGGCTGCCTTCGAACGCCTTTTCCAGGTTGGTCCAGGCTTCCTCGCGACGCGCCTTCTCGCGCGACAGCACGATGGAGCCGTCGCGGTCCTCGTAGCGCTCGACATAGAGCTCGATGACGTCGCCCGGCTTGACCTCGAGCGGCGCGCCGGGAATGCCGAACTCCTTCAGCGCGACCCGGCCCTCGCTCTTCAGCCCGACATCGACGATGGCGAACTCGTCGGTCAGACGGACTACGCGGCCGGTCACGACGGAACCGTCGAAGCCGGTATCGCGGCCGAGGGTCTCGTCGAGGAGGGTCGCAAAATCTTCGCCGGCGAAATGATCGTCGGCGACACGTGCTAGGCTGGCTGATGCCATCTGGTCGTATGATTCCCGTGTCGCGAACCGGGCATGCTGCCCGGCGGACCGTCTTGCGCCCTGCTTGCCGGATCCGGCGCCGCAGCACGTCTTGCCTTCGCGTGCGGCCGGGCCCCTGCCCTTGCCTGTCGAGGCCTGCTCGCGCGGGATCAACACCTGACAGCCGGATTTGTCAAGTTCTACGGCGCCTGCAGGCGCTCGCGTACGGTGCGCAACGCCTCGTCCAGCACCGACGCCGCATCGAGCCGGTCGGTGTCGATATGGATCGCATCCGCCGCCGGTCGCAGCGGCGCCGCAGCGCGGGCCGCGTCGGCCGCATCGCGCGCGGCGAGCTCCTCGGCGACCCGGTCCAGCTCGCCGGCACCGGCTCCGAGCTGCCGCCAGCGGCGCTCGGCCCGACGCGGGACCGAGGCGGTGAGGAAGAACTTGACCGTGGCGTCCGGAAAAATCACCGTGCCGATGTCCCGGCCGTCCAGCACGGCGCCCGCCGCTGCGCCGAACCGGCGCTGGAAGTCGAGCAGCGCCGCCCGCACCGCGCGCTGGCCGGCAACCTGGCTCGCGGCGCGATCGACCTGTGCGGTGCGCAGGTCGTCGCGTTCGAGATCGGCCGGCTGCAGCGCCTGTGCGGCTCCCTCGGCGTCGGTGGACGGGTCGAGCCCGGCATCGAGCATCCGTCGCGCCACCGCACGATAGAGCAGGCCGGTATCGAGATACGGCAGGTCGAGCGCCGTCGCCAGCGCGCGCGCGAGCGTCCCCTTGCCGGCTGCGGCCGGGCCGTCGACGGCGATGACGAGCCTGGGTCCGGTAGGCGGATCGCTCTGCATCGCCAGGGGAGTGCGTTGGCGCAGGCCGCGAGTCAAGCCGGCGGCGCGGTCGTGCAAACGAGCCTGGATCAGCCACATGGAACGCTGCGCGGTAGGCCACGGACGCGTCTGCCGCAGGTTTGACAGCGGGACGTCGAGGTGGCATGGGCGCGCCCTGCGCTACATTCCACGATTACAGGGTCTCTGATGGCCAAGCCAGAACTCGGCACCAAGCGCGTTTGCGTCTCCTGCGCCACTCGTTTCTACGATCTGACCAGGGCGCCGGCCGTCTGCCCGAAATGCGGGACCGAGCAGCCGATCGAACAGCCGCGCCCGCGCCGCGTCGCGCCGGCCCTCCCGGAGGATCGCCGTCCGAAGAAGGCGGCGCCGGAACTGGACGACGGCGACACCGAGGTGGAGGCGGCGGACGACGAGGCCGAGGACGACGACGTCATCGAGGACACTGCCGACCTGGACGACGACGCGGACACGATCGGCAGCGATATCGAAGTCGAGCAGGACGGCGACGAACACGAAGGTTAAGCAAGCTCAGGGCTGTGCCTCGAGAACCCATCTATGAGAGGTTTCCAGAGGCGAGCCTTTGGCGATCGAGCCGCGAAGCGG
>CAXUCM010000484.1:0-2152 GCA_964249315.1 uncultured Acetobacteraceae bacterium
TGTGGGGGGTGGGGCTGGTGGCGGCGGCGCGCGTGTTCTCCGACCGGCACGGGCTGCGCGTGCAGGACCCGGCGTCGGCCGCCGAGGCTGCCCTCGCCGCGATCGTCCGGCTCGGAGGTGCCCGCGCCGGCGACAAGACCATGGTCGATGCGCTGGAGCCGTTCGCCGTGACGCTGTCGCGCGACGTGCGGGCCGGCACGCCATGGGCGGCCGCGTTCTCGGCGGCGACGGAAGCGGCCGACGCCGCGGCCCGCGCCACCGCGACGCTGGTGCCGCGGCTGGGACGGGCGCGACCGCTCGCCGAGCGCAGCGTGGGGCACGCCGATGCCGGCGCCACCTCGCTGGTGCTCTGCCTGCGTGCCGTCGAGGCGGTGATCGCCGGTTACGGCTGAGGCCGCGGGCGCGGCCTCCTTGCCCTCAAGGCGGCGCGGCGGCGGCATTGCGGATCTATTAACCACCCCGGAGCTAGGATGGCGAACCCGCAGGCGCCCGGAGCGCGCGGGGATCAACGCGCACGCGGCCGTCGCGGCCGTATTCGGAGCAGGGATGGACACTCTTGTTCGGCATCTTCCATCGCTCGAGGCGAAGCCGCGGCTGCCCGAGACGGAACTGACCACGTTGCTTACCGAGACCGTCGAGGCGAATGCGTGGCTGCAGATGGCCGAGCGGTTCAGCCATATCGGTCATTACCGGTTCAGCCTGCCGGAGGGGAGGCTTACCTGGTCCGATGGGGTCTACCGCATCTACGGCGTCACGCGGCAGAGCTACCGGCCGGAGCTCGAGAGCGTGATCGGGTTCTATCACCCCGATGACCGCGCGCTCATGCGCGAGGCGGTCGCGGCGACGACGCGGGATCAGGCGCCCTACGAGTTCTCGGGCCGGCTGGTGCGGGCGGACGGCAAGGTTCGCCACGTGCAGAGCCGCGGACTGACCATGGCCGAGCCGGACGGCAGCTCGATGCTGGTGTTCGGCGTGATCATCGACATCACCGAGCGCAAGCAGGTCGAGCAGGCGCTGCGCGAGGCGAACCTGCAGCTCGAGCAGGAGGCGCACATGGACGCGCTGACCGGGCTCGCCAATCGCCGGCTGTTCGACAAGACCTTGCAGGAGGCATGGCAGCGCGCGATGCAGGACGGCACCGCGCTCTCCGTGGTGATGCTCGATATCGATCGGTTCAAGGGCTTCAACGATCGTTACGGTCATCTGGCCGGGGATCAGTGTCTGCGCGTGGTGGCGCGCACCGTGGCGCAGGCCGGCGGTCGGGCAGGCGGATCCGCAGCGCGCTATGGCGGCGAGGAGCTGGCGTTGATCCTGCCCGCCACCGACGCCTCGGCTGCCGGGCAGGTCGCCTCCGAGACCCGTCAGGCGATCGAGGCGCTCGGCCTGGTGCATGCCGGGAACGCCTCGTGCGGCGGCCTGGTGACCGCCAGCCTCGGCGTCGCGACGGCGCAGCCGCGTGCGGACTCGCCGCTATCCGACTGGAGCGTCCTGATCGCCGAGGCCGATGGGATGCTGTACGAGGCGAAGCGGACCGGACGCAACCGGGTGGTCTCGCCGGCGGCCCGCGGCTGCAGCGGCGCGGCTCCGCGGGCTGCGGACGAGGCGGCGCGACTGGCAGTGCTGGCGGCCTACGAGCAGTCCGGAGCGATCCGGCGCACCGCGGAGCTCAACCGGATCGCGCGTCTGGCGGCGACCCTGACCGGCTCACCGGTCTCGCTGATCTCGCTGATCCTGCGGGACGAGCAGCATTTCATCGGCAATTTCGGGACGCCGGACATGGACCCGGTCGGGCGCGACATCTCGCCCTGCGGCTACACCATCCTCGGCGACGAACCGCTCGTGGTCGCCGACGCGACCCAGGACGAGCGCTTCGCGCAGAACGTCCTCGTCACCGGCGGTTTCGGACTGCGCTATTATGCCGGTGCACCGATCCTCTGCCGCAGCACCCGCCACCGGCTGGGTTCGCTCTGCGTCATCGACCGTCAGGTGCGTCCCACCACCAGTCCCGCACAGCGCGCGCTGCTGACCGATCTGGCAGAGATGGTCGCGAGCCTGATCGAGGACGACGAGGCGGTCCGCCTCGCCGTCTCGGCGACGGCGCTGCACTCGCAGACCGAGGGTTGAGGTTGGGTCCCGAGGACAGGAGATGTGG
>CAXUCM010000484.1:2162-2410 GCA_964249315.1 uncultured Acetobacteraceae bacterium
GGGGGGGGGGGGGGGCCCCGCCGCCCCGGGGGGGTTGGGGGGGGGCCCGTCCCCCTGGTGGGGGGGCCCCCCCCCCCACGCCCCGCTGGGGGCAGCACCCCCAGACCCACATCAATCGATGGTACCGACAGCCTCGGTCTTGAAACCATCTTCTTGAGATCATCGGATTCTCAAGGCTGAGCCTTGAGCGGGTCCAGGGCGGCGCCCTGGCCTTGCTTGATACGCAGGCGGCGCCGGCGCGCGAGCAG
>CAXUCM010000485.1:0-2401 GCA_964249315.1 uncultured Acetobacteraceae bacterium
CGCGGGGGGGGGGGGCGCGCGCCGCCCCCCCCCCCCGCCCGGGGGCGGGCGGGGGGGCGGCCCGCCGCCCGCCCACGCCTGCACGAGCATGCCCTGTCGCTGTTCGAGGCGGCGCTGCAGCGCGAGGTGGAGCCGACGGCGCGGATCGGCCTGTGCCGGCAGCTGCTGCTGCTGGTGCCGCTGCACGAGGCGGCCTGGCGCGGGCTGATCCGCACGCAGCTGCTGCTCGGCGATCGGGGCGCGGCGCTGCAGAGTGCCGATCGCTGCGCCGCGCTGTTCGCCGGCGAGCCGGGGCCGGAGACCGGCCGGCTGCTCGCCGAGCTGCGCCAGAGCGTCGTGGCACCCGCCCTGGCGCCCGCCGAGACGATGCTGGCGAGCCAGGAGCCCGACGGCGAGGCGCCGGAGCCGGCCGCCGGCGCGGAGCTGGCGCCGGCCGAGCAGGAGGCGGTGGTGTCGATGGCCGGGCGCCGCCTGCACGGGCGCAGCGTCGCCACGCTGGCGGTGCTGCCGCCGCTCGACCTCGATGCCGGTGCCAACGACAAGCTGGTGCCGGCGCTGACCGAGGAGCTGGTGGCGGGGCTGGCGAGCCGCTCGACGCTCGCCGTGATCAGCGGTGCCGCGCTGTCGGCGGCGCTGGCGCAGGGTCGCGACGACGCCCAGCTGCGGCGCAATTTCGGCCTGGACTACGTGCTGGATGGCACCATCCTGCGCGGCCGCAGCCGGATCCGGATCATCCTGCGCCTGCTCGACCTGCGCCTGCAGGGGCACGTCACCTGGGCCCGGCGCTTCGATTGCGATCCGTCCGACGCGCTGGCGACGCTCGATCACGTCGCCGCCCTGGTCACCGCGCAGCTGCCCTGGGAGCTGCTGCTGATCGAGAGCCGGCGGCTGGGCGGCCGCCCCGTCGCCGAGCTCAACGCGATGCAGCTCACCCTGCGCGCGATCACGCTGCTGATGCGTGCCGAGCGCGCCGGCAACGACAAGGCCGGCGAGCTGCTGGCCCGGGCCGACGCGATGGAGCCGGATCATCCGTTGACCATCCACGTCGAGGCGATGCGGCACGTCGTCCGCGCCGTGCAGGGCTGGGGCGACTTCGCGCAGGAAGCGGCGGCGACCGACACGGCGATCCGGAAGGGCCTGGTCGCGGGCCGGGTCGAGCCGCGCGACATGGCCATGGCCGGTTTCGTCCGCGGCCACCTGCTGGAAGATCCCAGGCTCGGCCTGGCGCTGATCGACCGCGCCCTGGCGCTGACCCCGAACCTGAGCATCGAGCAGGCCTTCGCCGCCTTCCTGCTGCTGCGGCTGGGCGAGCTGGACGCGGCACAGCAGCGCTTCGACCTGTACAAGCGGCTGGCGCCGCTGCATCCGCTGCACGTCTTCTTCGACGGCATCGAGGTGACCATCGCGCTGCTGCAGGGACACATGCAGCGGGCGCTGGAGCTCGGCCGCGAGCTGGTCGAGCTGTCGCCGGCGCTGCTGCACCCGCTGATCTCCAGCCTGGCCGCCGCCGGCCATCTCGGCCTGCGCGGCGAGTCCGAACGGCTGGCGATCCGGCTGCACGGGCTGGCGCCCGGGCTCGGCATCGAGCGCGCCCTGCTCTGCATGCGGCTGCTGCGCGAGACCGACCGGGACTGCCTGGCCGCGGGCCTGCGGGCGGCCGGACTGCCGGAGACCGACGAGGCGGCGGATCGCAGCGTACGCTTGGCGACGTGAGCCGGGCGAGCTAGATACGCGGGCGCCAAAGCGTCACAGAGGGACCATGACCGCCCGCATCTTCACGTCCGGTGCCGCATGCTTCGGACCGCCCCTGCCGAGCCTGCTGCTGCTCGCCTGCCTCGCCGCCTGCTCCGGCCAGGGCGGCACCGCCGTCACCGGCGATGCGACCGGCCTGAGCACCCCGCGCAACCACCTGCTCGGCGAGGATCGCAGCGCCACCGGCGGCGACCAGGCGCAGGCCGGAGTGAACGCCTATCTCTGGCGCGGGGCGATCGACACGCTGTCGTTCATGCCGTTCACCTCGGCCGATCCGGTCGGCGGCATCATCATCACCGACTGGTACACGCCGCCGACGACCATCGGCGAGCGGTTCAAGGCGACCGCCTACGTGCTCGGCAAGCAGCTGCGCTCGGATGCGATCCGGGTGGCGATCTTCCGTCAGACCTCGCAGGACGGCCAGTGGGTCGACGCGGCGGTGGCGCCCAACACCGCGCCGGACATCACCAACAAGATCCTCGCCCGCGCCCGCCAGCTGCGCGCCGACTCCGGGCAGACGGGCAGCTAGAGGCGTTGACACCACCCGCAACGCCAAGGGCTCCATCCCGGACCCGCAAAGAGCCGACTTTGAAAGCAAATGGATTCTCAAGGCTGAGCCTTGAGCGGGTCCAGGGCGGAGCCCTGGCCT
>CAXUCM010000486.1:0-2393 GCA_964249315.1 uncultured Acetobacteraceae bacterium
GGATTCTCAAGGCTGAGCCTTGAGCGATCGAGCCGCGAAGCGGATCGATGGGCAGGGCCCCGGCCTTCGCCTTTACCGCGTCTTCACCATTGCGGGCGGACAATGAAGCCGTCAGCCATGGACCGCCCGCCGATGACGCCTCGCTGCCTCAGCCCGAACGCCGCGCAAGCCGGCACGCCGGCCCTCGTGCAGGCGCTTTCGGAGAGCCGCGAGCGCTGGCGCCTGCTGGTGCACGATACCGCCGACCTCGCCTTCGAAACCGACGAAAGCGGCCGCTTCGTGCTGCTCGCACCCGAGTTCGTGCTCGGCTGGCCGGTCGATCAACTGCTCGGCACGCCGGCGAGCGCGTTGCTGTTCTGCGCTGCCAGCGCCGTCGCCGACACCCTGTTCGATCCGTTCCGCACGCAGCACGCGGTGCGCGGGCGCCGCGTCTGGCTGCGCGACGCCAGCGGCCTGCCCGCCTGCCTGCTGATCTGTGCCGCCCCGATCGCCGAACGGCCCGGCGCCGTTCGCGGCATCGGCATCGACGTCACCGCGCAGGAGGATCGTGAGGACGGCATCGCCGCGGCGCTGCGGCGGCACGAGACCGCGGGCGGGCTGGCCCGGCGAATGCGCGAGGCGGCGTTGCCGTTCGCCAGCCTCGGCATCGGGCTGGACGCACTCGTCCGTGCCGTCGATGCCCAGGGCGCCACCTTGCTGCTGCACGAGCAGGACGCGCCGCTGCGTATCGCCGCCGCCGCGGGGCAGCCCTGGGCGGGCTCGCCGCAGGCGCTCAACGACGCGGTGCTGGCCCTCTGCGAGCAGCCGCCCACCTGGCTCGTCGCGAGCACGCGTCAGCGCATTGTCGAGGGACGGTCGCTGCTGCTTTGCGGCGACACCAACCATTTCATCGACCGCGCCGTGCTGGCGCTGTGGCGCACGCAGGCTGCCTGGAGCGAGGCCGAGGCAGCATTGGCGGCAGCGCTGATGCAGACCATCCAGCCGATCCTCGAGCACGAGCAGATCCAGCGCCAGACCGCCCGGATGTCGCGCACCGACATCCTGACCGGACTGTTCAACCGGCAGGGCCTGCTCGCCGAACTGGCGCGGCGCTTTGAGCGACTGGATCGTGACGGCCAGCCCGCCGTGCTTATGATCGTCGGGCTCGACAAGCTGGCGGCGATCAACGCCGCGTCGAGCCTGGAGGGCGGCGACACCGTACTGCGCAACGCGGCCACCCTGTTGCGCGACGTCGTGCGGCCGACCGATCTGGTCGCCCGGCTGGGTGGCGATCTGTTCGCGCTGTGGCTGGACAATGCCGACCAGTTCACCGCCGCCGAACGCGCCGATCAGCTCTGCCGGCGGGGGATCGCCGCCGGCGACGCCGGCACGGCTCCGGTCGGCGTCTCGATCGGGCTCGCGGTCCGCGCGAGCCGCTCGTTCGAGAGCGTGGAAAGCCTGCTGCACCGCGCCTGGCGGGCGCTGCAGGCGAGCAAGCGAGGCGGCGGCGGCCGCTGGCACGTCTCGACCGAGGAGGCGAGCCCGTGAGGCATCCGGATCGCGGCGTCTCCGTCCGGGAGCGCCTGCAGATGCTGCTGGTCGGCGTCGATGCGGCCGGACGCGAGCCGATCGCCCAGGCCCTGGAGCAGCTCCTGCAGGAGCTGCCGGCACGGTGCTGGACGACGTTGCTGTCCGATTGCGCGAGCATCCTCGCCGGGGATGCCGCGAGCGCCTTGCGGGCCGCAGCCACGGCGATGCCGGACACCACCCAGCTGCGGTCGCGGCTGCCGGCTCTGGTCAGCCCATCGGTGCTGCTCGACCTGCCCGGCCTCGACCGAGCCGAGATCATCGCCGTGCTGCTGTCGCATCCCGATCTCGCGACGCGCGAACAGACGCTGGACGCGCTGGGCCGTCCTGCCGAAGTCGGCGACGCCCTGACCGGCGCCTGCGCCGCCTGGTCGAGGCGGATGCTGATCGCGGGCCTCGGCGAGCTGGACACCATCCCGCACACGGACCGGCTGAAACTGCAGGAGCAGCTGCTGGCCGAGGCGCTGGAGACGGTCGCGGAACCGCCGCGGCCGGACTCCCTGGCGGTCGCGTTGCGGCAGGCCGACGATGACGCTGCCGCGCTGATCCTGGCCGAGCGGGCCGAGACGGCGCCGGCGACGATGCAGACGGCGATGCGGCGACGCGACGGCCGGATGCTGCTCACGCTGTGCCGGCAAGCCGACTGTACCGCGCCCGAAACGCTTGCGGTGCTGGTTCAGCTTGGTCGATTGCGGCCGGACGATGCGCTGAGGAGGGTTCAAGGTTGGGGCTCCGCCCCAAGCCCCGCCGAAGGCTCGCCTCTGGAGACCTTCTAGTCTCCTGATTCCATAATCCTTCCGATTTGCTGTGTTTTCTGGCAGAAGCGT
>CAXUCM010000487.1:0-2385 GCA_964249315.1 uncultured Acetobacteraceae bacterium
GCCAATGGCTGAACAGGCGGTGCGGGCCGCAGGCGCCGCCGCCCTCGTCCCGCCAGCTCGCCTCGCCGTCGAGGGCGCCGAACAGCCCCGGCAGCACGGCGCGGTCGGCCAGCGCCTGCGCCCGGCTGTAGCCGACCACCGCCCAGCCCGGCACGTCGAGATCGATCTCGCGGGTGCTGCTGCGGGCGCCCGGGCGATAGGGCAGCCAGAGGATGCCGCGACCGTCCGCCCGCTCCAGCGTCCCCGACAGCAGCAGACGCAGCCGCGCGGTCTCGAGCAGCGGCAGCAGCGCGCGGCTCCAGCTGGACGCGTCCTCCATGCCGGGCTCGTCCCGGGCATCGGCGGCGGGCTCCGACAGCGCCGGCAGGTGATGGATCTCATCGACCACGAGCAGGGTGCGGTGCTGCCGGAACCCGGCCAGGTGCAAGGCCGGCGCCGCGGCGATGGCCTGGTAGGTGGTGACGTAGCCGGCGAGGCCGCGGCAGGGATCGGCGCCGTTATCGGCAGCCCGCACCGACAGCGCGTGTCCCAGATGCTGGCGCCAGGTCGTGTCGGCGAACGCCTCCTCGGCCTGCAGACGCAGGCTGTCGCGCGGCACCACCCAGCAGATGCGCTCGACGATGCCGGCCTCGACCAGGCGCGCGGCCGCGATCACCGGCAGCAGCGACTTGCCGCCGCCGGGCGTCACCGCGGCGAGGATGTCGGTCAGGTCCGATGCCTCGCCCGCGGCGACGGCCCTGACGATGTTCGCAACCTGCGCCTGGTGCGTGCGAAGCGATCCGATCGATGCAGACAAGTTCGAGCTCCAGCAATGCGTGCGGAGCGGAGTCTGAATCTTTCTGCGCGGTTTGAGAATCCCTTCCGTCAAGGCCAGGGCTCTGAGGCTGTGAATCTTTCTCCGAGTTTGATTCACTACGTTGTGGCAGCGGGGGGTGCGACGACCATGGATCTGGACAAGGGTGGTGTTGGCCGGGGCGGCGACGGGGCGGTGCGGCTTCGTCGGGCGGAGCGGCGGCAGATGGAGCTGCGGCCTATGTCGCTGGACGAACTGATCGCCGAGGATCATCCCGCCCGCGTGGTGTGGGATCTGACCGCCCGGTTTGATTATTCCTGGTTTTACGATCGCATCGCCGCCCGCGAAGGGGTTGCCGGCCATCCGCAGACCGATCCCCACATCCTGGTTGCGTTGTGGATGTATGCCACGATCGATGGCGTTGGCAGCGCACGCGAACTCGCCCGCCTGTGCGCGCATCATCATGCCTATCGGTGGCTGTGCGGCGGCGTGAGCGTCAACTACCACGGCTTGTCGGATTTCCGGGTGGACCACGCCGCCTGGCTGGATGGCGAGTTGGCCCGTGGCGTCACGGGTTTGCTGCAAGCCGGGCTCATCACGCTGGACAGCGTGGCGCAGGACGGGCTGCGCGTGCGGGCCTCGGCGGGGTCGGGGTCTTTTCGGCGCGGCGAGCGGCTGGCCGAGCTACACGACCTGGCGCAGGCGCGGGTGCAGCAACTGAAGCAGCAAGTGCAGGATGATCCGGCCGCTCAGAGCAAGCGCCGGCAGGCCGCGGCAGAACGCGCCGCAGCCGAGCGGCTGGCGCGGCTGGACGCAGCGCTGGCGGCGCTGCCCGAGGCGCGGGCGCGCAAGCGGCGCAACAAGGGCGATCCGAAGGAGGCGCGTGTCTCCACCACGGACCCGCAGGCGCGGATCATGAAGATGCCCGATGGCGGCTTCAGGCCGGCCTATAACGTGCAGATGGTGGCCGAGACGGAGCATCGGCTGGTGATTGCAGTCGATGTGACGACCTCGGGTGCGGATCAGGACGCTTTGGTAGCGATGCAGCAGCGTGTGGCGTCGGCTTATGCCAGGGCGCCAGAGCACTGGCTGGCTGATGGGGGCTACGTCTCACGTCCAGGCATCGACCACATGGCCGAGCGTCGGATCGCTTTTCTGGCGCCGGTTGACCCGGCCTGGACGGTGGCAATGGACAGCGCTGCCACGACCTCGTGGCGCGCCCGCATGCACAGCGATGCCGGCAAGCTGCTGTTTAAGTTACGCGGCCGCACCATCGAGTGGGTTTATGCCGGCGCCCGCCGGCGCGGTCTTCATGGGGTCCGCGTGCGTGGCCAAGCGAAAGTGCGGGCGGTGGCGCTGTGGCATGCGCTGGCCAACAACATCGCGTGCCTGATCCACAACCCACGGCTCCGGAGCGCCGCGCTGGCGTAGACAATCTCCCACCGCCGACACGCAGGCCCGACCGTCACGATCAGGCCACCTTGACGGCAGTCTGATCACGACGGCCAGCAGGGCCGGCCGCCTCAGGCCCCGCGCAACGAGACAGAGCCTCGTCCCGTCGGAGCAAAACCATCAATGGTTCACAGCCTCTC
>CAXUCM010000488.1:0-2375 GCA_964249315.1 uncultured Acetobacteraceae bacterium
GAAACCTCTTAGTGATGGATTCTCAAGGCAAGCCTTGAGCGGGTCCAGGGCAGAGCCCTGGCCTTTACGTCGCCGCGGCCGCCTTCAGCGCCGCGGTGATCACCTCGGCTGCGGCATCCTTGCCTGCCCAGCCGGCCATCTTCACCCATTTCCCGGGCTCGAGATCCTTGTAGCGGGAAAAGAAGTGCTCGATCGCCTGGCGAGTGATCGCCGGCAGGTCGTCGACCGAGTGCACCTCCTTGTAGAGCGGGTGGATCTTGTCGTGCGGCACGCAGATGATCTTCTCGTCCTGCCCGCTCTCATCCTCCATGCGCAGCATGCCGATCGGCCGCGCCCGGATCACGGCGCCGGGCACCACCGCCGCCGGGGCGAGCACCAGCGCGTCTGCCGGGTCGCCGTCATCGGCCAGCGTGCCCGGGATGAAGCCGTAGGCGGCCGGATAGGCCATCGGCGTGAACAGGAAGCGGTCGACCAGGATCGCGCCGCTTTCCTTGTCGACCTCGTACTTGACCGCCGAGCCCTGCGGGATCTCGATGACCACGTTGATGTCCCAGGGCACGTCGCGGCCCGGGCTGATCTTCGAGACGTCCATGCGCGCTTTCCCCCCGACTGCCGCGCGGAAATTATCGAGGAACGCCGGGATTGCCAAGAACCGGCCGATGCGCGATCTGAGGATCGGCTTGTGCGCCTGTAGCTCAATGGTTAGAGCGGGCCGCTCATAACGGCTTGGTTGCGGGTTCGAGTCCTGCCGGGCGCATGCTCTTCCGGCCCTCTTTCTGTCAGGAGCTCGTCATGCCGGCCTACCAGTATGTCTACGTGATGAAGGACCTGACCAAGGCGTATCCGGGCGGCCGCGAAGTGTTCAAGGGCATCACGCTGTCCTTTCTGCCAGGGGTCAAGATCGGCGTGCTCGGCGTCAACGGCGCCGGCAAGTCGACCCTGCTGAAGATCATGGCCGGGATGGAGACGGAGTACGGTGGCGAGGCTTGGGCCGCGGACGGCGTCTCGATCGGCTACCTGGAGCAGGAACCGAAGCTCGACGGCACCCTCAACGTCGGCGAGAACGTGGCGCTGGCCTTCGGCGCGCTGAAGGCGGCGGTGGAGCGGTTCAACGCGATCTCGATGGAGTTCGCCGAGCCGATGAGCGACGAGAAGATGACCGAGCTGCTCTCCGAGCAGGCCACGTTGCAGGAGCAGATCGAGGCCGGCGACGGCTGGGAGCTCGACCGCAGGATCGAGATCGCCCTCGACGCGCTGGGTTGTCCGCCGGCGGAGGCGGCGGTCGACACGCTCTCGGGCGGCGAGCGGCGCCGGGTCGCGCTCTGCCGGCTGCTGCTGGAGAAGCCCGACATCCTGCTGCTCGACGAGCCGACCAACCATCTCGATGCGGAGAGCGTGGCCTGGCTCGAGCGGACGCTGCGCGACTATGCCGGCACGGTGATGGTGATCACCCATGACCGCTACTTCCTCGACAACGTCACCAACTGGATCCTCGAGATCGAGCGCGGCCGCGGCTACCCGTTCGAGGGCAACTACTCGTCCTGGCTGGCGCAGAAGCGCAAGCGCCTGCAGCAGGAGGAGAAGGAGGAGAGCGCCCGCCAGCGCGCCCTCGCCGCCGAGCAGGAATGGATCGGCTCCAGCCCGCGCGCGCGCCAGGCCAAGAACAAGGCGCGCATCGCCAACTACGAGAAGATGCTCGCCGCCAATGCCGACCGCGCCGGCGGCACCGCCGACATCGTCATCACGCCCGGGCCCCGCCTGGGCGGCACGGTGATCGAGGCCGAGCAGCTGCGCAAGGGTTTCGGCAACCGGCTGCTGATCAACGATCTCGACTTCAAGCTGCCTCCCGGCGGCATCGTCGGCGTGATCGGCCCGAACGGCGCCGGCAAGTCCACCCTGTTCAAGATGATCATCGGCCAGGACCGGCCGGACGCCGGCGCGCTGCGGATCGGCGAGACGGTGAAGCTCGGCTATGTCGACCAGTCGCGCGACACGCTGGATGCCGGCAAGAACGTCTGGGAGGAGATCTCCGGCGGCACCGACGTGATCTATCTGGGCAAGCGCGCGGTGCCCTCGCGGGCCTATGTCGGCGCCTTCAACTTCAAGGGTGCCGACCAGCAGAAGAAGGTCGGCATCCTCTCCGGCGGCGAGCGCAACCGGGTGCACCTGGCCAAGATGCTGCGCCAGGAGAGCAACGTCATCCTGCTCGACGAGCCGACCAACGATCTCGACGTCGACACGCTGCGCGCGCTCGAGGAGGCACTCGGCGAGTTCGCCGGCTGTGCGGTGATCATCTCGCACGATCGCTGGTTCCTCGACCGGCTGGCGACGCACATCCTGGCCTTCGAGGGCGACAGCCACGTCGAGTGGTTCGA
>CAXUCM010000489.1:0-2362 GCA_964249315.1 uncultured Acetobacteraceae bacterium
TACGCCAACGTGCATCGCGGCCTGCACTGGATGAGCGAGCGCACCACCGATGCCTATGAGGGCGCACGCGAGAAGGTGGCGCGCCTGCTCGGTGCCGCTTCCACCCGCGAGATCGTCTTCACCCAGAACAGCACCGCCGCGATCAACCTGCTGGCCTATTCCTTCGGCGCCGGCCTGCGGCCGGGACAGGCGGTGCTGATCTCGGAGATGGAGCACCACGCCAACATCGTCCCCTGGCAGATGCTGCGCGACCGCCAGGGCGTCGAGCTGCGCGTCGCCCGGATCACCGACCAGGGCGAGCTCGACTTCAAATCGATGCAGTCGCTGCTCGCCGACGGCCGGGTCGCGCTGGTCGCAGTCACCCATATGTCGAACGTGCTCGGCAGCGTCACGCCGGCGGCGCGGATCGCCGAGCTCGCCCATGCGCACGGCGCCAAGCTGCTGCTGGACGGCTCGCAGGCGGTGGTGCATCGCCGCATCGACGTGCAGGCGATCGGTGCGGACTTCTACGTCTTTACCGGGCACAAGCTGTACGGCCCGACCGGGATCGGCGTGCTCTGGGGCCGCGAGTCGCTGCTCGCGGCATTGCCGCCGTTCCTCGGCGGCGGCGACATGATCAGCAGCGTCAGCTTCGAGCGCTCGACCTGGGCCGAGCTGCCGCACCGGCTGGAGGCGGGCACGCCGGCGATTGTCGAGGCGATCGGACTGGGTGCTGCGATCGACTATGTCGAGGCGATCGGCTTCGAGGCGATCCAGGCGCACGAGGCCGCGCTGACCGAGCACGCGCTGGCACGGCTGTCGGCGATCGAGGGGCTGCGCATCCTCGGCCAGGCCCGGGAGCGCGGCGGCGTGATCTCCTTCACCATGGCGAACGCGCACGCGCACGACATCGCCACCCTGCTCGACCGCAACGGCATCGCGATCCGCGCCGGCAACCACTGCGCCGAGCCGCTGCTGCGCCGGCTCGGCGTCGGCAGCACCGCACGTGCCAGCTTCGGGCTCTACACCACGATCGAGGAGATCGACGTGCTGGCGGCGAACCTCGAGCGGGTGCGGAGCTTCTTCGCCTGATCATGGACGCGCTCGACCGGGAAGCACTCTACCAGGAGCTGATCCTGCAGCGGGCGCGTCATCCGCTGCATGCCGGCCTGCTGGAACCGGCGGACGCCGCGGCGGACGGCGACAACCCGTTCTGCGGCGACGCCGTGCACGTCACGATGCGACGCGACGCGGACGGCAGCACCGGCGAGGTGCGGCACCAGACAAGAGGCTGCGCGATCTGCGCCGCGTCGGCGGACCTGATGGCCGAAAGTGTGCGCGGCCTCGATGCGGCGGCGATTCGCTCGCTGTTCGGCCGATTTGATGCCATGCTGCGCCATGGTTCGACGGCGCCGTCCATGGATGCAGGTCTGGGTTTGCTGGATGCCTTCGAGAACCTACATGAATACCGGTCGCGGATCCGATGCGCGACCCTGCCCTGGGACGCCTTGCTGGGCGCGCTCGACAGCGAGAGGACCGCGTGATGGAGCATGAATTGGCACCGTTCCCGCTGGCCGAGGAGGCCGGCGCCGGTGCCGTCGCCACCGGCAGCTGGACCCCGGACGGCGAGACGCTGGCGCCGCTGCACGAGGACGCGGTGATTGCCGCCATCGCCACCGTCTATGACCCCGAGATCCCGGTCAACATCTACGAGCTCGGCCTGATCTACGCGGTCGACCTGCATGATGACGGCCGCGTCCGCATCGAGATGACGCTGACCGCGCCCGGCTGTCCGAGCGCGCAGGAACTGCCGGTGCAGGTGCGCGAGGCGGTGCAGACGGTGCCGGGAGTCACCGCCTGCGAGGTCGAGACGGTCTGGGAGCCGGCCTGGGATCCGAGCCGGATGAGCGAAGACGCGCGTCTCTCGCTGAACATGTTCTGAGCCCGGGAGAATGGTCATGGAAACGCAGACGAGTGCCGCGCCGCCGCGGATCAGACGCGAGCTGCCGCCGCTGATGTCGCTCTCCGAGGCGGCCGCCGAGCGGCTGCGCCGCCTGTATGCGGGCGGCCATGCCGGCCAGCTGCTTCGCATCAGCGTCGGCACCAAGGGTTGTTCCGGCCTGTCGTACGACATGGGCTGGGTGGATGCCCCCGGCCCGAACGACGAGGTCGTGCGCGACCGCGATCTTACCGTGCTGGTCGACCGCAAGGCGTCGCTGTTCCTGATCGGCACGGTGATGGACTACCAGGTCAAGGACCTCGAGGCCGGCTTCACCTTCGTCAACCCGAACGAGAAGGGCCGCTGCGGCTGCGGCGAGAGCTTCCACGTCTGACAAATGGATTCTCAAGGCTTCGCCTTGAGCGGGTCCAGGGCAGAGCCCTG
>CAXUCM010000490.1:0-1788 GCA_964249315.1 uncultured Acetobacteraceae bacterium
CGCCCTGGCGCTGGCCGGGGCCGGTCAGCCGTTCCTCCCGATCGAAGTGCCGCGCGCTGAGAGCCATCAGACGGTACTTGCTCCCGGCGTCATTCCGGACGGAGCGCGAGCGGCTACGGCATTCACACAAGTTGGTAGAACGGTTGTTGATGGTCTGATTCCCTGCTCCTGATCGTGCGAGGGAACAGCGATGTCGGCGACGTTGGAGCTGGGGCGGTTTGGCGACCGTCGCCTGCAAAAAAGGGGGCCTTCCTGCTGGGCCGGCTGGTCGAGGTGGGGGCACGCGGGTTGCGCGTGCGCCGGCTCGGCGGCGACAGGGCGGGCGAGATCGCCCTCACGCGGTTCCTGCGCAACCCGGCGGTGACGACCCAGGCGATGGTGCGCGAGGCGGCCGGGCGGACGGCGGGCCGCTGCGCCGGCCGGCACGTGCTGGCGATCCAGGACACCAGCGTGGTGCGGCGCGGCGCGCACCGCGGCACCGGCCTGTTCCTCCACGCGGTGCTGGCGGTGGACGCCGACGAGGGCGCGGTGCTCGGCCTGCTCGACGCCGAGTTGCTGGAGCACAGGCCGCGCCCCGACACTGTCGCCGCCAAGGCGGCGACCCGGGTGACGCCGTTCCACGCCAAGGAGAGTGCGCGCTGGCTGCGCGGCGCCCAGGCCGCCGGACGGATCGCCGCCGCCGCCGCGCGGGTGACGGTGATCGCCGACCGCGAGAGCGACATCTTCGAGTTGTTCGCGCAGCGCCCAGAGGGCGTCGACCTGCTGGTGCGGGCGGCTCGCGACCGGGCGCTGGGTGAGGGCGGCGGGCGCATGTTCGCCGCCATCGACGCGCAACCGGAGGCGGGCCGCGCCACGCTCGACCTGCCGGCCAAGCCCGACCTGCCGGCCAAGCCCGGCCGTCGCGCCCGCACGGCGGTCCTGGCGGTGCGCCAACACGCGGTCGAGCCGGTGCGGCCGGGCGGCGGGGGCAATACCGCGCGGGTGCCGGGCGGGGTGCGGCTGAGCCTGGTGGACGTGCGCGAGGTGGACCCGCCGCCGGGCGCGGAGCCGGTGCACTGGCGGCTGCTGACGAACCTGCCGGTCGCCAACGCCGCCGACGCCTTCGCCGTGGCCGACCTGTACCGCCGCCGCTGGGCGATCGAGCAGCTGTTCCGCACGCTGAAGGGCGAGGGCTTCGACGTCGAGGGGCTGGGCATCGCCGCCGACGCCCCGCGCGGCCGGCTGGTGGTGGCCGCCCTGGTGGCGGCGGTGATCGTTCAGCAGCTGGTCCACGCGCGCGATGGCACGCCAGGCCCGGCGCCGCTGCGACCCCTCACCGACGCCTTCAACGCCGCCGACCTGCCGCTGCTCAAGGCGTTCACCGCCAAGCTGCAAGGCAAAACCGCGCGGCAGAAGAACCCCCACCCCGAAGGCTCGCTCGCCTACGCCGCCTGGGTCTGCGCGCGCCTGGGCGGCTGGACCGGCTACTACGGCAAGCCCGGCCCCATCGTCATGCTCAACGGATGGCTGCACCTTCAGGCCGCCAAACAAGGCGCAAGCCTGCTCCACCGAGATGAGTGAATCCAGTAGTCGCTTCCGCTCCGTCCGGAATGACGAGGTGGTGCCGCGATCGCGTCCACGATGCGGTCCGACACTGCAGCGTCTGCAGTGCGCCAGCTGCGCTATTGGCCCTCCGCCCGAGCCGACGTCCCGCCTGCCGCGCATCTCGCCCACAAGGCCCGTCCGCGATGTCCATCTTCCCCTTGATCAGCCCGGAGGAGTTGTCGTCCCGGATGAGGATCGCCGGCG
>CAXUCM010000490.1:1798-2353 GCA_964249315.1 uncultured Acetobacteraceae bacterium
GTCGGCAAGGACCAATGTCCTGGTGGCCGAGCGCTTGCCTGATGTCGGCGATCATCCGGGCCGGCGTGAGCGGGAACGCGTTGTCGGCCGCACCGTGTGGCAGCTCCTGGTCGTGCATGCGGCGCCCGCTTCGCCGAGCCGGGAGCGCCGGTTTGTCCTGGATTCTCAAAGACGGCGCGACTTCCTGCCGTCGATCGAGCCGGCTCCGAGCCTTATGCGGTCTCGGCGCGCGTCAGGCCGTACTGCTCCTCGACCATCCGGCGCATGATGAACTTCTGGACCTTGCCCGTAGCGGTCATGGGGAACTCGTCCACGAACTGGATGTAGCGCGGAACTTTCTGGTGGGCGATTTGCCCATGGCAGAAAGCGCGCACCTCCTCCTCCGACATCGTTTGGCTCTCGCGCAATCTGATCCATGCGCAAAGATCCTCACCGTACTTCGGGTCGGCGACGCCGAAGTCCTGGACGTCCTGGATCTTCGGGTGGCGGTACAGGAAGTCCTCGATCTCGCGCGAGTAAAGGTTCTCGCCCCCGCGGATCACCATGTCCTTGATG
>CAXUCM010000491.1:0-2348 GCA_964249315.1 uncultured Acetobacteraceae bacterium
GTGGTGATCGACGAGATGGCCGACCTGATGATGGTCGCCGGCAAGGAGATCGAGGCCGCCGTGCAGCGGCTCGCGCAGATGGCGCGCGCCGCCGGCATCCACGTCATCGCGGCGACGCAGCGCCCGTCGGTCGACGTCATCACCGGCACCATCAAGGCCAACTTCCCGACCCGGATCAGCTTCCAGGTGATCAGCAAGTTCGACAGCCGTACCATCCTGGGCGAGCAGGGCGCCGAGCAGCTGCTCGGCCAGGGCGACATGCTGTACATGCAGGGCGGCGGCCGCATCACCCGCGTGCACGGCCCGTTCGTCGGCGACGGCGAGGTCGAGGACGTGGTGCGCCACCTGCGCCAGCAGGGCGAGCCGGCCTACATGGACGACGTCACCTCGGTGTTCGAGGACGAGGCCGGCGGCACGTCCCAGGCGGCCGCGTCCGGCAACGGCCTCGACGGCGGCGGCTTCGAGGCGGAGACCGGACTGTTCGACCAGGCGGTGGCGCTGGTGGCGCGCGAAGGCAAGGCCTCGACCTCGTTCATCCAGCGGCACCTCTCGATCGGCTACAACCGCGCCGCCAAGCTGATCGAGCAGATGGAAAAGCAGGGCATCGTCGGGCCGGCCAACCATGTCGGCAAGCGCGAGGTGCTGGTGCGCCGCGAGCCGGCGGACGAGGATTGAGGGCGAAGCCCATGGGCGACGCGGGGAGATGAAAAACAAAGAGGATTTCAAAGGCTTCGCCTTTGATCGGGGTCCAGGGGTGAAACCCTTGGCCTTTCTTGACTACAGCCGGCGCAACAGCACGCCGGCGAGGATTGCCATGCCGGCGACCAGCACGAAGGGCGCCCCGGCGAAATGCGCCGGCACCCAGGATGAGGTGAACGCGAAGAACAGCCAGGCGCTCAGCAGCGGCGCGGCGATCGCGGTGATGCCCTCGACGGCGGTCAGCACGCCCTGCATCTCGCCCTGGTTGGTCACGTCGCCGCGGTCCGAGACCATGGCCCGCACCGACGGCACCGCGAGGCCGCCGATCGCCATCAGCAGCAACGCCGGCGCCACCATCCAGCCGGTCAGCGCCACCGCCAGCGCCGCGTAGCCCAGCGCCAGGGCGATGTAGCCGAGCAGGGCGGTGCGGCGTTCGCCGAGGCGCGACGTGATGCGTGACAGCAGCACGCCTTCGACCAGCGCCTGCGACAGGCCGAGGGCTGCCAGTACCAGGCCGTTCGCCTCGGCGCCCCAGCCGAAGCGGTAGCGGGTGAACAGCACCAGGCTGCTCTGCACCGCGCCCAGCCCGGCCCAGCTGCAGGACCAGGCGATGGCCAGGCTGCGCAGGCCGCGCTCGTGCCAGGCCATGCGGAGCAGTCCGATCGGATTGAGGCGCCGCCATTCCAGGCCGCGGCGCTTCTCCCGCGGCAGGCTTTCCGGCAACACGAACAGGCCGTAGAGCAGGTTGAGGGTGGACAGGCCGGCCGCGGCGTAGAACGGCAGGCGCAGCCCGTATGCGCCGAGGACGCCGCCGAGCGCGGGCCCGATCACGAAGCCGGCGCCGAAGGTGGCGCCGATCAGGCCGAAGCGCTGCGAGCGCTGCTCCGGCTCGGTGACGTCGGCGATGAAGGCGGTGACCGCCGCGACGTTCGCCGAGGTCGCACCCGCGATCATCCGTCCGAGGAACAGCCACCACAGGTTCGGCGCCAGCGCCAGCAGCACGTAGTCGACGCCGATGCCGAACACCGAGGTCAGGATCACCGGCCGACGGCCGAACCGGTCGCTCAGCGCGCCGAGCAGCGGCGAGACCAGGAACTGCATGCCGGCATAGGCGGCGATCAGGCCGCCGACCCACGGTGCCGCCTGCTCGGGACGCAGGTGGGCGAGCTTCTGCACCAGCCCGGGCACGATCGGCGCGATGAGGCCGACGCCGAGCGCGTCCAGGGCAAGCGTGATCAGGACGAAGGTTAGGGGCAGCGCAATGACCGGATCGGCCGCGTCCAAGGGAACTCTTGGCGGGCCGGTCCCCTACGTCGAGGCCCTGGGAGGGTTGCCCATGCCGGCCGCGTCCTTGCCGCGTTTTCTCGCTCTATACGGTGTGTTGTTCGCGGCCCTCGGCGTGGCCTCCCCGTTCATGCCGGGATTGCTGCAGCAGCGCGGGCTGGGTCCGAGCCAGATCGGCCTGGTGCTCGGGCTCGGTTCCGCCATACGGCTGGTCGCCGGGCCGCTCGGCGGACGGCTGGCGGACCGCACCGGGGCCGCACGCGCGGTGCTCAGCGCCGGGCTCGCCTGCGCCGCCCTGGTGGCGATGGGCTACGCGCCGGCGCGCGGCTTCCTGCATTCGGCGGAGCGGGCGATGGCGTCCGGCC
>CAXUCM010000492.1:0-2334 GCA_964249315.1 uncultured Acetobacteraceae bacterium
AGATGGATTCTCAAGGCTGAGCCTTGAGCGGGTCCAGGGCAGAGCCCTGGCCTTGTGGCGGGATCGCGCTCGTCTTCATGGTATCCCCCACAGCAGGTGCACAAGCTGCGTATTGACGTAAGCTTGCGAGAAATCATGAAAGACAAGGAGCACGTCATCGGGGCGATAATGGTTGAAAAGCGTATCGACCAGAGCGCTTCGTTGCGCCCGTGCGAGATGGGGCAGGTTGTTGACCGAGACGTGCCAGACCTCGCCGTAGAAGGCTGCGAACCAGGGTGCGATCGGTTGGCCAAAGCTGTCCGAGATGATCAGCAATCGTGGGCCTGAAGATGGACCAGCCTTCCGGAACCGGGACGTGTCCGCCAGGATGATTCCGGATGCGCCGAGTTCGGGAATTTGCACGCTGGACCCGATGGCGGATGCGGCGAGATCCGGCTCGATGGTTTCGAACGGCAACCGCACTCCGGGAAGCAGGTGAGCGATGTCCGAGTTCTTCTGCTCGACACGCAGCTTCAGAGTTGTGAGGCGCCTGCGGTGAAATCGTTGTTCGGCGATCATGGCCGCGATGATTCCGAGTGCTGGTCCGTCCCAGTGGAAATTGACCTTCGGGTAGGGCGCGTCCGGTCCGTGCAAGCTCTGCATCAGTGCCAGAGGGTAGGCGACATGGGATCGCAGATCCGGGCGCGTGCGTCCCAAGGCAGATAGCATTCGCGGCAGCATCGCCTGGCCGTCGTTGCAGCTTGCGCGCATCCAGCCGGGCAGGTTGCCCTCGTCTATGACGGTCTTGGTGGGGACTACGAGCTCGACCGTACGGGCGTCGCGGCGCAGGGCAGCATCGAGAAAACGGGCGAGCTGGGCGGCAAGGGAGCGGTCCCAAGCCTCGTCTCCGGCTCCGCGACAGAGCAGGAACAGCATCTGTTGCGGCTCGGCGGCATTGTGCGAGGTCAGGAACAGCTCACGATCACGGCCGAAGGCGATCTGCGGGTTGCCGGATTCGGCGAAGATCGAGAAGCGCAGGTCGTTGGCCAGGTCGACCAGCGGGCGCCGTAGGCCGAAATGGTCGTCAAGCCAGGCATTCGTGGTCAGGAACAGGGTCGACAAGCGACCTGACCATCTTGGAGCGGGCGCGAGGATGCGGTTCTCCCGAGCGCCATTGTCGCTCCACAAACCGGAGATCTGCACCAGCACCGGCAAGGAGACGAGCAGGAAAAAACCCGCGACCGCGATGATGCGCGCGAGCCGCTGTATTGCATCGGGCTTCAATCGGTGAAGCTGCATCAGAACCGGAAATAGATGAAGGGATTGTAGGTGCCGGTCGCGAGACTGGCTGCCGAGAGGATCAGCAGCATCACGAGCAGACCTGCGGTTGTCACACCGCTCAGGATGCCGACCGCTTCGGTCGTGGGCAGCCGGGCGTGGAGCGTGGTCCAGGGGACCGAAACCGCGCTGCCGACGGCGAGCGCCGTAAGTACCGAGGCAGGTGCGTACTGGCCGAAGCCTGGCTGCCGGACGGCGCCGAGGCCGGCCATGGCTTTCATCATCATACCGGCATGTCCGGCGTCGGGTGCCCGG
Organism: uncultured Acetobacteraceae bacterium; assembly: GCA_964249315.1. Classification (GTDB taxonomy): domain Bacteria; phylum Pseudomonadota; class Alphaproteobacteria; order Acetobacterales; family Acetobacteraceae; genus Lichenicoccus. The sequence goes on from CAXUCM010000492.1 coordinate 1,573, forward strand.
AACAGCACCCAGCCGAGCGCGATCACCAGCAGCGCGTAAAGATGGCGAAGCGGACGCCAGGCGCGCGCAAGGGCGTGGCCCAGTCCGGCGCGTTCCAGAACCAGGAAGCCGCCGTGGTAGATGCCCCAGAGGACGAAGGTCCATGCCGCGCCATGCCAGAGTCCGCAGAGCAGGAAGACCAGCCACAGATTGCGGTAGGTCTTGCGCGATCCTGCCCGATTGCCGCCGAGCTGGAGCGGTGTTGCCGGGCGCGGGACCGTACGCCGGTGGATGTCCATGACGTAGGAGATCGCGTGGAACGTGAAGAAGGAGATGCCGAGCGGAAGAGCGAGGTGGGCCAGTGGGTTACGTGAGAGCAGCGGCGACAGGATGGAGAGCTGGCCGCTGACGAAGGGCGCGTATTTGAAGATTCCGAGCAGCAGCAGCTGAGTGGCAATAGTAGCGGTGAGGATGAGGCGGTCGTCGCGGCCGCTGTTCTGGTGCGCATGGATCGCCCGGCCGCCAAGCCAAGCGATGAGACCGACCAGGCACAACAGCCACAGGTAGCGCGCCTCGCCCCAGACGTAGAACAGCACACTGCCGGCGAGCAGGATGACGTTGCTGCCGCGGCATGCCGCGTAGAGCGCGAAGAACAGCGGTAGGAAGTAGAACAGGAAGACGATCGAGCTGAACAGCATTCAGGTACCAGCGCTCCCGCGGCATTGATGAAACGGATTCTCAAGGCTGAGCCTTGAGCGGGTCCAGGGCAGAGCCCTGGCCTTG
>CAXUCM010000493.1:0-2334 GCA_964249315.1 uncultured Acetobacteraceae bacterium
TGCAGGACCTGGTGCTGCTGCTGGTGGCGGCCGTGGTGCTGGTGAACTTCGCGGTGGACCTGGTCTCGGCCCGGCTCGATCCGCGGCTGGCCGCATGAGTGCGGCGCTGGCGGGACCGGCTGCCGCGCGCCCGCGTCATCCGCGCCTGTGGCTCGGGCTCGTGGTGCTGACGGCGGTGCTGCTGCCGGCGGTGCTCGCGGTCGCCTGGACGCCGTATCCGCCGGGACGGCTGGACATCCTGCACCGGCTGGCAGCACCCTCCGCCGCGCACGTGCTCGGCACCGACCCGTTCGGCCGCGATCTGCTGTCGGTTCTGATGGTGGCGGCAGGCAACAGCACGCTGGTCTGCGTGGCCGCGGGGGGCGCCGCCGCCCTGATCGGCGTGCCGCGCGGCCTCGCCGCGGCCGCACCCGGCTGGGCGGCGGCGCTGACGATGCGCGCGCCCGCCGTCTGCCTCGCCTTTCCGCCGCTGCTGACCGCGGCGATGATCGTCGCCGCACGGGGTCCGGGCATCGGCGGCGAGATCCTGGCGATCGGCGCCTTCAACGTGCCCGCCTTCGTGCGCCTGACCCGCGGCGTCGCGCGGTCGGTGCTGAACCAGGACTTCATCGCCGCCGCCCGCGTCGCCGGGCGCGGCCGGGTCGCGGTGCTGGCGAGCCACGTGCTGCCCAACATCGCCGCGACGCTGCTGGTGCAGGCGACCCTGGCGCTGGCGGTGGCCGAGCTGTCGGAAGCCGGGCTGTCCTATCTCGGGCTCGGCATGCCGCCGCCGCTGCCGAGCCTGGGCCGCGCGCTCGCCGACTACCAGACCCACATCTTCGACGATGCGCTGCTGGTGGTGGCGCCGGGCGGGGTGGTGGCGCTGCTGGTGCTCGGCTTCAACCTGCTCGGCGACGGGGTGCGCGACCTGCTGGATCCCGACCGGGCGCGATCGCCGTGAGCACGCTGCTGGAGGTCGAGGCGCTGTCGGTGCACCTGCATCGCGGCGACCGGCAGGCGGCGATCCTGGACCGGGTCGGGTTCAGCCTCGAGGCCGGCAGCGCGCTCGGCGTCGTCGGCGAGTCCGGCTGCGGCAAGTCGGTGCTGGCGCTGTCGCTGATCGGCCTGCTGCCGCCGGCGATGCGGGCCTCCGGCAGGGTCCGGCTGCAGGGCGACGAGCTGCTGGCGCTGCCCGAGCGGGCGCTGTGCGGGCTGCGCGGCCGACGCGTGTCGATGGTGTTCCAGGAGCCGATGCGCGCGCTCAACCCGATCCGGCCGATCGGCCGCCAGGTCGCCGAGGGCATGCGCCTGCACCTGCGCATCGGCCGCGCCGAGGCCGAGGCCCGCACCCGGGTGCTGCTGGACCGGGTCGGCCTGCCGGCGTCGATGGTGTCGCCGCAGGCGCTGCCGCATCGTCTGTCGGGCGGGCAGCGGCAGCGGGTGATGATCGCGATCGCGCTCGCCTGCGATCCGGCGCTGCTGATCGCCGACGAGTTCTCGACCGCGCTCGACATGACCACCCAGGCGCAGATCCTGCGCCTGCTCGCCGAGCTGGTCGGGGAGCGCCGCATGGGCCTGCTGCTGATCACCCACGATCTGGGCCTGTTGCGGGAGGTCTGCGCCCGCACGCTGGTGCTGTATGCCGGTCGCGCGGTCGAGACCGCGACCACGCCGGCGCTGTTCGCGGCCCGTGCGCATCCCTACACCGAGGGGCTGTTCGCGAGCGCGCTGCATGCCGGCACCGCCATCCCCGGCGCGGTGCTGCCGACCATCCCGGGCCAGGTGCCGCCGCCGTTCTCGCGCGGCGAGGGCTGCTGCTTCGCCGACCGCTGCGCGCGGATGGCGCCCGACTGCCTGCCGTCACAGCCGCCGCTCGCACGCATCGGTTCGGACGCGCATCGGGTCGCCTGCCTGCATCCGCTGGCGGCGGCATGACCACTTCCCTGCTCGAGGCGGTCGGGCTCACGCGCGCCTACGGTCGCGGGCGGCAGGTGCTGCATGGCATCGACCTGCAGGTGGCGTCGGGCGAGACGCTCGGCATCATCGGCGGGTCCGGCTGCGGCAAGTCGACCCTGGCCCGGATCCTGATGGGGCTGGCGCCGCCCGACGCCGGCACCGTCCGCTATCGCGGCACCGACCTGTTCGGGCGTGACCGGGCGGCACGCCGCGCCGCCCGCGCCGAGATCCAGGCGGTGTTCCAGGATCCGTACGGCTCGCTCGACCCGCGCTGGCGGATCGGCCGGATCGTGGCCGAGCCGCTGCTGCGGCAACGGCTGGACCCGGCGGTGCGGACGGCTCGGGTGCGGGAGGCGCTGGAGGCGGTGTCGCTGCCGGTCGACGCGGCAGGGCGCTACC
>CAXUCM010000494.1:0-2333 GCA_964249315.1 uncultured Acetobacteraceae bacterium
AGATCGCCCGCATCCCGCCCAAGAGCGTGTCCGCCGACGACAAGGAGACGCTGCGTTCGCTGGAGCGCGACCTCAAGGCGATGGTTTTCGGACAGGATCGCGCCATCGAGGCGCTGGCCGCGGCGATCAAGCTGTCCCGCGCCGGGCTGCGCGACGCGGAGAAGCCGATCGGCAACTACCTGTTCTCGGGCCCGACCGGCGTCGGCAAGACCGAGGTGGCCAAGCAGCTCGCCTCGACCTTGGGGATCGAGCTGATCCGCTTCGACATGTCGGAATACATGGAGCGGCACAGCATCTCGCGGCTGATCGGCGCGCCGCCGGGCTATGTCGGCTTCGACCAGGGCGGGCTGCTCACCGACGCGATCGACCAGCACCCGCACGCGGTGCTGCTGCTCGACGAGATCGAGAAGGCGCACCAGGATCTTTACAACATCCTGCTGCAGGTGATGGATCACGGCAAGCTCACCGACCATAACGGCAAGACCGTCGACTTCCGCAACGTCATCCTGATCATGACGACGAACGCGGGTGCCGCCGACCTGACCCGCGAGGCGGTCGGCTTCGGTCGCGACAGCCGCGTCGGCGAGGACGAGGAGGCGATCAAGCGGATCTTCACGCCGGAGTTCCGCAACCGCCTCGACGCCATCATCGCCTTCGCCGGGCTTACGCCGGAGATCGTCGCCCAGGTCGTCGAGAAGTTCGTCCTGCAGCTCGAGGCCCAGCTCGCCGACCGCAACGTCACCATCGAGCTGTCCTCGGCGGCCAAGGAGTGGCTGGCGGAACGCGGCTACGACCGGCTCTACGGCGCGCGTCCGCTGGCGCGCGTCATCCAGGAGCACATCAAGAAGGCGCTCGCCGAGGAGCTGCTGTTCGGCCGGCTGGTCAAGGGCGGATCGGTCAAGGTCAGCCTGCGCGACGGCAAGCTCGCCTTCGACTATCTGGAGGCGGCAGCCAGTGCCACGCCGACCGAGAGCGACGGCGACGAGGGCGGTTCGGAGCGAGAGTCCGAGACCGCGAACTGAGAAAGTTTGGGACTCCGCCCCAAGCCCTGCCAGAGGCTCGCCGTCGGAAACCTGAACAGGATTCTCAAGGCTGAGCCTTGAGCGGGTCCAGGGCAGAGCCCTGGCCTTGCTTTCAGCACTCCCCCTGAAGCTGGGCACGAGCCGCATCAAGTGCCGCGTCGTCCTCCGGCTTCGGCGGCTGCAGCTTCAATCGTTCCAGCACATCGACCATCGCCTCGACGACGATCAGATGGGCGAACCATTTATGGTCCGCCGGGATGATGAACCACGGTGCGTCGGTCGACGCGGTCTCGATCACGGCGCGTTCGTAGGCCTCCTGGTAGCTGTCCCAGCGGGCGCGTTCCTTCAGGTCGCTGGCGGAGAACTTCCAGAGCTTGTGCCGGTCGTCGAGCCGGGCGAGCAGGCGGCGGCCCTGCTCCTCCCTGGAGATGTGCAGGAAGAACTTCAGCGGCAGGATGCCCTGCCGGGCGACGTAGCTCTCGAAGTTGCGGACGTCCTCGTAGCGATGCTTCCAGAAGCGGTCGTGCTGCAGCGACCCCGGCAGCTTCTGCGCCTCCAGCACCTCGGGGTGCACGCGCGCGACCAGCACCTCCTCGTAATGGCTGCGGTTGAAGATGCCGATCTGGCCGCGCTCGGGCAGCGCCGCATGGATCCGCCAGAGATAGTCGTGCGCCAGCTCGACCGGACCCGGCTGCTTGAACGAGGTCACCCGAACGCCCTGCGGGTTCACCCCGGACATGACGTGGCGGATGGTGCCGTCCTTGCCGCCGGCATCCATCGCCTGGAAGATCGCGAGCAGCCCCCAGCGCGCCGAGGCGTAGAGGTCGCGCTGCAGGTCGGCGAGCCGATCGACCCCTTTCGCCAGCCGTTCCACCGCTTCCGCCTGCTTGAGGCCGCCGGTCTGCGCCGGGTCGTGCGCGTCGAGCCGGAACTTGCGACCGTCGGTGATCCGGTAGCGCCTGGCCAGCGCCTTGCCCGCCTTGTGCTTCATCGGATCAGCTCTCGCGCCGCACCTGCAGCGCGCCCGGAGCCTGGCAGGTCGGCATCAGTTCGATCCGGTTGATGTTCACGTGCTGCGGCAGGCCGATCACCCAGGCCACCGTCTCGGCGATGTCCTCCGGCGTCAGCGGGGTCGTACCCGCATACACGCCGGCGGCGCGCGCCGCATCGCCGCCGAAACGGACCGCGCTGAACTCGCTGCCGCCGACCAGCCCCGGCTCGATGTCGCTGACGCGGACGTTGCGGCCGACCAGGTCCGCCTTCAGGTTCAGCACGAACTGACGCACGAACGCCTTGGTGGCGCCGTACACG
>CAXUCM010000495.1:0-2319 GCA_964249315.1 uncultured Acetobacteraceae bacterium
CATCCCGAAGCCGTCATCCCGACGAGAAGCTGCCTCGCTCGAGACACCTCGCTATGCCGTGATGACCGACCGTAACGGCTTCGGCGACCGCGCGTCCAGTTGATTCTCTTCCAATCTGAAGGAGTTGGTGGAAACTATTCGCGATGTGCGAACCCTCCCGGCGCCGCCGGCGCTTCCATGCCGGCCTGGCTTCGGCATAGGATGAAACGATGTTGATGCCGTCGCCGCAGGCGCCAACCGGTGCGATCGATCCCTGCCCTTGCGCACTTGCGAAGACGGGCGCGCTTGAGGCGGGCGCGCTTGAGACGGGCGGGCTTGAGAAGGGCGCGCTTGAGGCGGGCGCGCTTGTGCAGACCGGGACGATGCCCCATGTCGGCGGCATCATGCGCAGCATCGTCCAAAGCGGATCCATGGGTCCTGCCGCGCCGAACGGGCCGAAAGGTCCGGGCGGCACCGGGGATGACCCGAACACCGGCCCGAACACCGGCGTCGTGGTCAAGGCGCGTCCGCGGACGCGCAAGCCGGCAATGTACAAGGTGCTGATGCTCAACGACGACTACACGCCGATGGAGTTCGTCGTGCATGTGCTGGAGCGTTTCTTCCAGAAGAACCGCGACGAAGCCACCCGGATCATGCTGCACGTGCACAAGCGCGGCGTCGGCGTATGCGGCGTCTTCACCTACGAGGTGGCGGAGACCAAGGTGACCCAGGTGATGGATTTGGCCCGCCAGAACCAGCATCCCCTGCAATGTACGATCGAGAAGGACTGAGGCGCCTTCCAACCGCGTGCGGCGCATCCATATCATGGTTGCGGCCGCATTCCCGGGCCGCGTTTTCTCTGGCCTTCCTCGCGAAACCCACCAAAGATACGACTTGCGCCGCCTCAGGATGATTGCCCCTCCGGACGGTATGCGGCCTGGCCTGATCGGAAGGAGCGTCCTCCATGCTGTCTCGCAACCTTGAACAGACGCTCCACCGTGCCCTGTCGCTCGCGGGCGAACGGCGGCATGAGTATGCGACGCTCGAGCACCTGCTGCTCGGCCTCGTCGATGACGGCGACGCGGCGACGGTGCTGCGCGCCTGCGGCGTCGACCTCGACAAGATACGCACCGACCTGACCGAGTTTCTCGACAAGGACCTGGCCGGGCTGGCCTCCGACCGCGCCAGCGAGCCCAAGCCGACCGCGGCGTTCCAGCGCGTGGTGCAGCGCGCCGCGATCCACGTGCAATCCTCCGGCCGCGACGAGGTCACCGGCGCCAACGTGCTGGTCGCCCTGTTCTCCGAGCGCGAGAGCCATGCCGTCTATTTCCTGCAGCTGCAGGACATGACCCGGCTCGATGCTGTCAACTTCATCTCGCACGGCATCGCCAAGGCGCCCGGCCGCTCGGCGCAGCGCCCGGTCTCCGGGTCCAGCAACGAGGGACCGGAGACCGAGCGCGAGGAGCGCGGCCGCACCGGCAAGAACCAGGACGGCCTGTCGGCCTACTGCGTCAACCTCAACAAGAAGGCGCTCGCCGGCAAGATCGACCCGCTGATCGGCCGCGACCAGGAGATCGAGCGCACCATCCAGATCCTCTGCCGACGCACCAAGAACAACCCGCTCTACGTGGGCGATCCCGGCGTCGGCAAGACCGCGATCGCCGAGGGCCTGGCCAAGCGCATCGTCGAGGGCGACGTGCCGGAGGTACTGGCCAAGTCGACCATCTACGCGCTCGACATGGGCGCGCTGCTCGCCGGCACCCGCTATCGCGGCGATTTCGAGGAGCGGCTCAAGGCGGTGGTGACCGAGCTCGAGAACAATCCGGGCGGCATCCTGTTCATCGACGAGATCCACACCGTGATCGGCGCCGGCGCCACGTCGGGCGGGGCAATGGACGCCTCGAACCTGCTCAAGCCGGCGCTGGCGCAGGGCACGCTGCGCTGCATCGGCTCGACTACCTACAAGGAATTCCGCAACTATTTCGAGAAGGACCGCGCCCTGGTCCGCCGCTTCCAGAAGATCGACGTCAACGAGCCGTCGATCGAGGATGCGGTAAAGATCCTGCGCGGCCTCAAGGCGAACTACGAGAAGCACCACAAGGTGCGCTACACCGAGGAGGCCCTGCGCGCCTCGGTCGAGCTCGCCGCCAAGTACATCCACGACCGCAAGCTGCCAGACAAGGCGATCGACGTGATCGACGAGGTCGGCGCCTCGCGCATGCTCCAGCCGGAAGGCAAACGGCGCAAGACCGTCACCCTGCGCGACGTCGAGGAGATCGTCGCCAAGATCGCCCGCATCCCGCCCAAGAGCGTGTCCGCCGACGACAAGGAGACGCTGCG
>CAXUCM010000496.1:0-2305 GCA_964249315.1 uncultured Acetobacteraceae bacterium
ATAAAGATGTGAGCCGGCGCCATAAGCGCCGGCAAGCTGGAAGTCGATGAAATCCTGGACACCGGCCTGCGATGCGCTCGGCCCGGTCTCGTCCGGCGGGATGATCCTGTCTGCTGCCGCCGTGACGAAGGCCCGCTCCCCCGCGGTCAGGAAGCGCTCGCCGGTGCGCAACGCAACATCCGGCGCGGCAGCCTCGCCATCCTGCCAGGGGAGTGCGCCCTGGATGGTGCCGTTCTCGGATGGAGCTGAGGGCAGAGCTGCAGCCGTTACGGCGGTCGATGCCGATACGACGGCGATGCCGGTCAGCAGATGGCGCCTGCTGACACGATTTGGCGGCGAAGATTTACGCATCGGCATTGCGTGTTTTTCCATTTACCTGCTGTTCGTCGAGGCGCTTGCTGACAAATCTCGCCGCATCAGCGCGGGAGGTTTGGCCAGGCGAGTTCGACAACATCGTAGCGGCGCGTGTCGTCCTGACTCAGGATCGCTCTCGTCCGGACCCGTAGGCATGCTCACCCTCCGGGAAGCCTCGTTGCCGCAACACTCTTCCTCCTGAAATTGATCGAAGCCTCTTGCATCAGTCAACTCGGGTTGAGGCGTCTAGCCGAGGCGGAGCCTCGCTGGCGTGGCCGCCCGACAGGTCAGCAACGGAGCGCGCGGCTGGGCAGCCGTGCCGCAACGGGCCGCGCTGACAGCGACCGCGATGCTGGGCGTCTCCGCCTCTCGGCACCTCCAGCAACGAATTGATCGCCGCGCGCAGACCGCATGCCGGCTTAGGAGCTTGTGGCAGAGCACTGAGGTCACGTGCGACATGGCTTGCATCAGGTCGTTCCCAGAGTGCGGACCGACACACCCGCCGTCGAGGTCTTCTCCAACCGGCCTGCCGCGTATCGTCGAGCCAATGCTGCACAGGCCATCAGCTGCACTTGATGAAACAACATCAGCGGCATTACGATCAACCCCACGGGCTGACCTGCCAGCAGCACCGTCGCCATCGGCAATCCGCTTGCGAGGCTCTTCTTCGATCCGCAAAACACGATGGCGATCTCGTCGGCGCGGCTGAAGCCCAGCATGCGGCTGGCAACCGTCGTCAGTATCAACACCGACACTAGCAATGCGGCGTCGACCGTCAACAGGGTAACGAGTTGGATGGCATCGACCTGATGCCAAATCCGATGCGTGACGCCATCGCTGAACGCCGCATACACCACCAACAGGATCGATCCGCGATCAACAAGGCTCAGCATCAGCCGGTGACTGCCGATCCAGCCTCCTGCCCAAGGCCGTACAAGTTGGCCTGCCAAGAACGGCAGCAGCAACTGCTCGGCGATGTCGAACAGGGCGGCGGCTGACAACCCGCCATGCGTGCTCAGCAGCAAGCCGGCGAGCAGCGGCGTCAGCACCATCCCTAGCAGGTTGGAGGCGGTCGCCGAGCACAAGGCAGCGGATACATTGCCGCCGGCAATGGACGTGAAGGCAATCGAGGACTGCACCGTGGACGGCAGCACACACAACAGGATCAGCCCGGTCCACAAGACCGGCGTCAATAAGCCCGGCATTGCGGCACGTGCGGCCAATCCCAACAGCGGAAACAATGCGAAGGTGGACAGCATGACGACGCCATGCAGCTTCCAGTGCCGCGCACCGGCGAGCGCCTGGCGCGGTGACAGCTTGGCCCCATGCAGAAAGAAGAGGAGGGCGATGGCCGCCTTCGTCGCATAGCCGGCGGCAACCAGGCCTGCACCGTGGACCGGCAACACCGACGCCAGGACAACCATTCCAACAATGGCGGCGATGTAGGGATCCATGGTCGAGCGAGACAGTGCTGCCTTGCGCTTCATCGCGATCCTTTCCGTAGCACCGCGAACCTATCCATGGCATCGGAGATTGTGAACCGCGCTTGCGAGGCTTACTGTCATCACGAAACATGATGACGGAGCCCGTCATGCTCGACCCGACCCAACTTGAGACGTTCATAGCTGTCGCAAAGACCCGGAACTTCACGGAGGCGGCGCGTCGCCTTGGCTTGCAGCAGTCGACCGTGAGCCAGCACATCCGCAAGCTGGAGCAGGCCGCCGGTCGACGATTGTTCGAGCGAGACACCCACTCGGTGCGGTTGACCCCGGACGGCGAGGCGATGACGGGCTTCGCCCGATCCATTCTCGAGGTCGATGCGCGTGCGCGGGACTATTTCAAAGGATCCCAGGTCCGCGGCCGCGTCCGGTTCGGTACGTCGGAGGATTTCGTCGGCTTTGGTTTGTCGGATCTTCTGCGGGCCTTCGTCCGTCGGCACGCGTTGGTGGAT
>CAXUCM010000497.1:0-2292 GCA_964249315.1 uncultured Acetobacteraceae bacterium
CCCGATAGCGCCCCCGATCGCGCCCAAGATCGCGCCCAACATCGCGCTATGCACCGCGACGTGCCCGGATCAGGCGAACAGGACGAGGAAGGCGATGACCAGCGCGTAGAGGGCGACCGCCTCGGTCAGCGCGAAGCCGAGGATGCCGATGCCGAACACGTGCGGGCGGGCGGCCGGATTGCGGGCGATCGAGGTCACCAGGGCGGCGAAGATGTTGCCGATGCCGACGCCGACGCCGGCGAGCGCGATGACGGCCAGACCGGCGCCGATATCCTTGGCGGCTGCGAGATCCATGGAGGGTATCCTTGTGTAGGTTGCGACAGGCGGACGATGCGGCGAGGCAGCGCGTTCAGTGCGCCACCGCCTCGCGCAGATAGATGCAGGTGAGGATGGCGAAGACGTAGGCCTGCAGCGCACCGACCAGCAGTTCGAGCGCCATCAGCGCCATGTTGACGATCAAGGGGGCGGCCCCCAGCACCGGGCCGATGAGATGCAGCCCGCCGAGCAGGACGGTGAAGGCGGCGAACATCTCGAACATGACGTGCCCGGCGAGCATGTTGGCGAAAAGCCGGATCGACAGGCTGACCGGACGCGACAGGAAGGTCAGGATCTCGATCGGCACCAGCAGCGGCGCCATCGCCACCGGCGAGCCTTCCGGCAGGAAGTGCCGGAAGAAGCCGAAGCCCTGGCTGAACAGGGCGACCCCGAGGGCGAGGAGGAAGACGAAGACCGCCAGCGCGCCGGTGACGGCGATGTGGCTGGTATAGGTGAACGCGCCGGGAATCAGGCCGATATAGTTGCCGACCAGGATGAAGGCGAACAGCGTGAAGACGAACGGGAAGAAGCGCTTGCCGTCATGGCCGATCTGGTCGGACGCCATGTTGTAGATGAATTCGTAGGCGAGCTCGGCGGCGGCCTGCAGCCGGCCCGGCACCACCGCGCGCGGACGTATGCCCGCATACAGGAACAGCAGGATCAGCACCGCGCTGACGGCCATGTACAGCACGGACTGGCTGACATGCAGTTGCGCGCCGAGCGCGCCGCCCACCGGATGCAGCGTGAACTGCGACAGGGCGTCGATCGCGTTTTGTCCGGCCGCCAAACTCTTTCCCCCCGGGCCTCTTGCGAACGACCCATAGCACCAATCTAGCCGGGCGGTCGTCCCACCAGGCGCCAGACATTGACGATGCCTGCGACACCGCCGAGCAGCACGAACACCAGCAGGAAGAGCGGCCGCGTCTTCAGCCAGAAGTCCAGTCCCCAGCCGATCGCCAGTCCGACCAGGAGTGCGGCGACCAGTTCGACGCCGACACGCGTGATCAGGGCGATTGCATTGCCGTCGGCGCCGGTATCCGCCGGTTCCGGATCAAGACCGTGCCTGCTCCTGGCCTGGCGCAAACGCTGGTCGAACGACCCATCAGGTTCGCGCGATCCGTCCGGGTCCGTCTGATTTCTCCCGCTGCTCGCAGCCCGCCTGAGCCGCAGGGGGTAGCTAACGACCGCGCCCCCACCTGTCAAGCAACCCGCAGGCTCCGCGCGGCCGGATCGCAGACGGTAAGTCGATGGATTTGTTCAAGGAAAGCGCGGGCACGCGGCGTCTGCCGGCGGGTTTGCCGCCGGCGTCGGTTTGGCTGACACTGCGACGGATGGACGTGGCCGAGGCATCCTTCGACATCCGACCGGCGGTCATCGACGACGCGGCTTCGTTGACCGTCCTGATCGAACGGGCGGTCGCGATCCTGCAGCAGGATTTCCTCGCCCCGGCGCAGATTGCCTCGAGCCGCGCGATCATGGCGCTCGACACCCAGCTCATCCGCGACGGCACCTACTTCGTCGCCGAGTCCGCGACCGGCCTGGTCGGCTGCGGCGGCTGGAGCGGTCGCGCGACGCTGTTCGGCGGCGACCAGGTCGCCGGCCGGGACGACGGCAGGCTCGATCCCGCCATCGATGCGGCACGCATCCGCGCCATGTACACCGACCCGGACCATGCCAGGCGCGGGATCGGCCGGCGCATCCTCGACGCGTGCGAAGCGGCGGCCGCCGCCGCCGGCTTCCGCCGCGTCGAGCTCGCCGCCACCCTGGCCGGCGAGCCGCTCTATCGTGCCGGCGGCTACCGCATGCTGGAGCGCTTCGAGGCCGAGGGCGGCATACCGCTGCTGCGCATGGGCAAGGCGCTCGACTGGCCGTCAGGAAACAGAGGGAGTCTCAAGGCTTCGCCTTGAGCGATCGAGCCGCGAAGCGGATCGATGGGCGGAGCCCTGACCTAGAGCGTTTTCCGTTCGCGTTCGCTCA
>CAXUCM010000498.1:0-2286 GCA_964249315.1 uncultured Acetobacteraceae bacterium
ACCCGGAGTGCCAGCCCGGCGCCGAGCAGGGCGGCGCCGGCCGTCAGCATGCTGACAGCGGCATGGGCGGCGATCCGCCCGGTCCGCGCCGCGCGTCGGCTCCACAGATACGTGGCCAGCGCCGCCACCGCGTACGGGATCAGCACCAGCATGCCGGTGGCGAGCTCGGTCGAGCCGGCCAGCGCATGCACGATCGTCGGCAGCCAGACGCTCAGGCCGTACACCCCGCAGATCATGCCGAAATTTAACGCGGCGTAGACCAGGAAGCGTCGGTCGCGCAGGCCCTGCAGGAAGCCGTGCCGACCGGCCTCCATTGGACCCTGCGCCTCGTCGCGCAGCCTCGCGAGCAGCCAGTCGCGCTCCTCTGCCGGCAGCCAGCCTGCGGTCTGCGGCCGGTCCGTCAGCAGCAGCGGCGCGAGCAGCCCGAGCACGATCGCCGGGACGCCTTCGACGATGAACAGCCACTGCCAGCCATGCAGCCCGAGCGCACCCTCGGCGGTCAGCAGCAATCCCGAGATCGGCGCGCCGATCGCGTTCGCCACCGGCTGTGCCAGCACGAACAGGCCGAGCATGCGCGACCGCTCGCGCTCGGGGAACCAGAGCGTGAAATAGTACAGGATCGCGGGCGAGAAGCCTGCCTCCGCGGCACCCAGCAGGAAGCGGATCAGGTCGAACGTCCACGCGTTTCGCACCATTGCCAGGGCGGTGGCGCAGACGCCCCAGCTGATCAGGATGCGGGCGATCCATTTGCGTGCGCCGTAGCGATGCATCCCCGCATTGCTCGGCACCTCGAACAGGAAATAGCCGATGAAGAACAGGCCGGCGCCGAGGCCGAACGACGCGGCCGATATGCCGGTATCGTGGCGCAACCCGGCGGCGGCGAAGCCGACATTGTTGCGGTCGAGGTAGGCCACGAAGTAGAGCAGCAGGATCACCGGCATCAGCCGCGTCCGCACCCTTGCCATGCAGCTTTCGGAGAGGTCCGTCATTGATCGAGCAAGGCCAGGGCGCTGCCCTGGACCCGCTCAAGGCGCAGCCTTGAGAATCCGTTTCTAGCTAAATACGATGCCGCCATCGACGTTCAGGGCCTGTCCGGTGATGAAGGCCGAGGCATCCGAGCCGAAGAAGATCGCGGGCCCGACCAGATCCTCGGGATCGGACAGCCGACGCAGCGCGGTGGCCGCAGCCCATTTGTCCCGGCTGGCCTGGTCGCCGAGATTGACCCGGCCCATGTCGGTCACGACGATGCCGGGGCAGATGCAGTTGGCGGTGATGCCGTCCATGCCCACCTCCTGCGCCAGCACGCGGGTGAACCCCATCACCGCCGCCTTCGAGGCCGCATAGTGCGACTGCATCGGGCCGCCATGCCGGCCGCCGATCGAGGCGATGTTGACGATGCGGCCGTAGCGTCGCGCACGCATGTGCGGCAGCAGCGCCTGCGTCACCAGGAACGTGCCCTTGGCGTTGACGTCCATCACCGCGCTCCACTGCTCCTCCTCGAGCTGGTCGACGGAGTTGGCGATCAGGATGCCGGCATTGTTGATCACCGCATCGATCTTGCCCGCGGCGGCGAGTGCCGAGGCCACCATCTCGACGACCTCGGCCTTGCGGCTGACGTCGGCATGGGCCACGAAAACGCGACGGCCGAGGGCTGCGATCTCGGCACGCGCCGTCTCGAGTTCCGCCTGCTGACGGGCGATGTCGTTCAGCACGACGTCGAAACCGCCGCGCGCCATGCCGACGGCGATCGCGCGGCCGATGCCGCGGCTGGCGCCGGTGACGAGCACGACGCGTCCCTGGTTGTCCATCATCTTGATCCTTTCAGGCTGAGCTGGACTAGAAGAATCGAATTTCGCCGCGCAGCACCGCGAGGCTTACCGCCGCGATCATCACCACGCCGCGCACCTCGTTCTGCAGGTAGAAGGGTGCCCCGAGCAGGTTGAGGCCGTTATCGAGCATGCCGATGATCACGACGCCGACCAGCGTGCCCTCGACCGAGGCGCGGCCGGGCTTGAACGCGGTCATGCCGAGGAACACGGCGGTGAGGCTGTCCATCAGGTAGGCCGCACCCGCCCCCGGCTGGCCGGTGCCGAGCCGCGCCGTCAGCATCACCCCGCCCATCGCCGCGCCGAACGCCGACAGCGCCAGCGCGATGATGCGGCAGCGATCGACGCCGATGCCGGACAGGCGCGCGGCCTGGATGTTCGAGCCGGTGGCGGTGACGCCGCGCCCGAGCCGCGTGCGGTTGAGCAGGACGTAGAACACCGCCACCACCACCACGGCGAT
>CAXUCM010000499.1:0-2266 GCA_964249315.1 uncultured Acetobacteraceae bacterium
CCGGGATTAACCTACGCAGCCTGCCACGCGGATCCGGCGCTGCCAGCCGGCGAGCCAGGCGGCGAGCTCCTCCAGCCGGCCGAGGCTGCCCGGCGGCTTGGTCAGGCCGGCCTGGCGCAGCCGCACGGCCTCGGCGGCAGCGCGATCGGCCTCGGGCAGCCGCTCGCAGGCCTGTCGCAGCGTCTCGAGGGTGGCGGGCGCACTCATCCTTGGCCGTGCACGGCGATGGCGTGGAAGAAGCCGCCGCTGGTGCGGCCGCGCACGCCGCCGGCCAGGCCCAGCTCGGCGCCGCCCGCATCGCGCAGGGCGGCGAGCGGACGGTCGTCGCCGGCATCGTCCAGGCTGGCGTAGTGGAACTCGTGACCGCGCAGGACCGTGCCGGCCGGGCCGAGGCCGGTCGCCGCCGACAGCGTCGCCTCGCGATAGCCGAGCACCATCCGGCGCCGGGCGAAGCTGGTGGAGTGGCCGAGCAGCCCGGCCATCGCGTGGCGCACCCCGGCGGCGTCCTCGATGCCCTGGCCGAGCGCCATGTAGCCGCCGCACTCGCCATGCACCGCACGGGTCGCGGCGAAGCCGCGCAGGCCGTCCAGGAAGTGCCGGTTCGACGCCAGCCGGCCGGCATGCAGCTCCGGATAGCCCCCGGGAAGCCAGCAGCCGTCGCAGGAAGCCGGCGGCGGCTCGTCGGCAAGCGGCGAGAACGGCACGATCTCCGCTCCGGCCTCCCGCCAGCCCTGCAGCACGTGCGGGTAGATGAAGCTGAAGGCATCGTCGCGGGCGAGCGCGACGCGCTGGCCGAACGGCGGCAGCGCCGCCGGCGCCGGTGCCGCCTGCGGCAGCGCCGCGGCCAGGCCGACGATCGCATCGAGGTCGAGGTCGCACTCGGCGCGGTCGGCGAGCCGGGCGAGGAAATCCGCCAGGCCGCCATGCTCCTGCGCCTGCACCAGGCCGAGATGGCGCTCCGGCAGCGCCAGCGCCGGGTCGCGCAACAGGCCGCCGAGCACGCGCAGCCCGGCCTGCTCGATCGCGTGCGCAGCGCCGTCCCGGTGCTTGCGCGAGCCGGCGCGGTTGAGGATCACGCCGGCGATGCGCACTCCTGCCTCGTGCAGCGCGAAGCCGCGCGCCACCGCGGCGGCCGATTGCGACTGGCCGGAGACGTCGAGCACCAGCAGCACCGGCAGCCCGAACCGGGCGGCGAGGTCGGCGGCGCGGCCGCATCGGCCGGACGGTCCCGCCACCCCGTCGAACAGGCCCATTGAGGCCTCGACCAGCAGCAGCGCCGCCTCCGGGACCTGGCCGGCGAGAGCGGCCAGCAACCCGGGCGGCATCGCCCAGCTATCCAGGTTCAGGCAGGGCGTGCCGAGACAGGCGGCGTGGAAGCCCGGATCGATGTAGTCGGGCCCGGACTTGGCGGCGCGCAGCGCCACACCGCGACGACGCAGCGCCGCCGAGATCGCCAGGGTCACCACGGTCTTGCCGCTGCCGGACCGCGGCGCCGCGACGATCAGGCCGCGGCTCATCGGGCCGACAAGACAAGGGACGTTGCCCCTTGAACCCCATCAAAGGCGTAGCCTTTGCAATCCATTTGTTCGGCTTGGGTCAAATGGGGAAAGCCGGCCGACACGTCGACAGGCTTGTTGAAGAGGATTTCAAAGGCTTCGCCTTTGATGGGGTCCAGGGGCAAAGCCCCTGGCCTTCCTGGCTTCCCGCCCCGATATTGCCCCGCGTGAAGCCGAGCGGAACGTTGCGGCGTGGCTGGACCACGGGGACCTGCGCCACGGCCGCGGCCAAGGCGTGCTACGCCGCGCTGCTGCACGGCGACTTTCCCGACCCGGTGCGGATCGTCCTGCCCGGCGGCGGCGTCGCCGATTTCGCGCTCGCCGAGAGCTGCCTGCGCGACGGACGCGCCGGCGCCGGCGTGGTCAAGGATGCCGGAGACGATCCCGACGTCACCCACGGCGCGCTGATCCGCGCCGAGCTGGAGCTGCTCGCACCCGGTGCCGGGGTGGTGTTTCGTGCCGGCGAGGGCGTCGGCACCGTCACCCGTCCGGGCCTGCCGCTGCCGCCGGGAGAGCCCGCGATCAACCCGGTGCCGCGTCGCATGATCGAGGCCGCGCTGTGCGAGCTGCAGGCGGAGCCGGCAGTGCGCGTCACCCTGTCGGTGCCCGGCGGCGAGGCGCTGGCGCGGCAGACCCTGCACGGACGCCTCGGCATCGTCGGCGGGCTGTCGATGCTGGGCACCACCGGCGTGGTGGTGCCGTTCTCCTGC
>CAXUCM010000500.1:0-2254 GCA_964249315.1 uncultured Acetobacteraceae bacterium
GGCGGCGCGGGGCCCGCACGGGCGCTACGGCGTGCGCGCCGCCGCGGATCCGGGTTCGGTCGCCTGGTGGCGCGGCGAGGCGATCGCGGCGATGCGTGGCGCCTGGGCGGCCGGCCGGCTGCCGATCCTGTGCGGCGGCAGCGGGCTGTATCTGGCGGCACTGACCGACGGGCTGACCGACATCCCCGACCCCGGCGCGGCGGCACGGCAGGAGGCGCGGGCACTGCTGGCTCGGCTCGGCCCGTCCGGGCTGCACGAGGCGTTGCGCCGGCGCGACCCGGTAACGGCGGCCGGTCTGCGACCCTCCGACGGGCAGCGCCTGGCACGCGCCTGGGAGGTGCTGCACGGCACCGGACGCGGTCTCGCCGCGTGGCACGCGCAGGCCCGCCTGCCGCCGGCGCCGGGGCGCTTCGTCGCGATCCGGCTCGCACCGGAGCGCGCGGCGCTGCGCGAGGCGATCGCCGCCCGCTTCGCGCTGATGCTGCGGCAGGGAGCGCTGCAGGAGGTCGCGGCGCTGCTGTCGCTCGGGCTCGATCCGTCGCTGCCGGCGATGCGCGCGCACGGCGTGCCGGAACTCGCGGCCCACCTGCGCGGCGAGCTCGGCCTGGAGGCGGCGATGCGGCGCGCGGTGCTGGCGCAAGGCCGCTACACCAAGCGGCAGGCGACCTGGTTCGCGCACCATGCGCTCGCGGCGCCGGATCGCGCTGACACAATCAACATGCGCATAGCAGGTATGACGCAAGATCTGGAAAGGAAATGCGACGAAACGATCTCGTTTATTCGAAGCCGCGTTGACGCCGGGCGCGGGCCTCGTCCATAACCCGCGCTCCTTGCGGACCCGCCGGGCAAGACGGAGCACGAGATGAACGCGACCCCAGAGCTGAAGGACGTCGAGCGCCGCGAGCGCGCCGCTGCCGCTCCGATGCAAAGCGTGGCGCAAAGCGTGGCGCAGAGCGCGGCCGAACCGGTGCTCAGCGGCGCCGAGGTGCTGCTGCGCGTGCTGCAGGAGCAGCAGGTGGAGGTCGTGTTCGGCTATCCGGGCGGCGCGGTGCTGCCGATCTACGACGCGCTGTTCAAGCAGAACTCGGTATCACACATCCTGGTCCGGCACGAGCAGGCGGCGGTGCATGCCGCCGAAGGCTATGCCCGCTCGACCGGCAAGATCGGCGTGGTGCTGGTCACCAGCGGTCCGGGTGCCACCAACGCGGTGACCGGCCTGGTCGATGCGCTGATGGATTCCGTGCCGCTGGTCTGCCTAACCGGCCAGGTGCCGACCCACATGATCGGCAACGACGCCTTCCAGGAGGCCGACACCACCGGCATCACCCGGCCCGCTACCAAGCACAACTACCTGGTCAAGCGCGCCGCCGACCTCGCCCGGACCGTGCACGAGGCCTTCTACGTGGCGGCCAGCGGCCGGCCCGGACCGGTGGTGGTCGACCTGCCCAAGGACATCATGGTCGGGCCTGCCGCCTACGCGCCGGCCTCGACCGCGCCGCATCGTTCCTATCGCCCGGTCACCGAACCGCGCGTCGAGGCGATCGCGGAGGCGGTCGCGCTGCTCAAGCGCGCCAGGCGGCCGCTGTTCTATACCGGCGGCGGCGTCATCAACGCCGGACCGGCGGCGTCGGCCGCACTCGGCCGGCTGGTCCGGCTGACCGGCTGTCCCTGTACCTCGACGCTGATGGGTCTCGGCGCCTATCCGACCACCGATCCGCAATTCCTCGGCATGCTCGGCATGCACGGCACCTACGAGGCCAACCTGGCCACGCACGGATGCGACGTGCTGATCAATATCGGCGCCCGCTTCGACGACCGCGTCACCGGCCGGCTCGACGCCTTCTCGCCGCACTCCAGGAAGATCCACGTCGACATCGATCCGTCCTCGGTGAACAAGATCGTGCATGTCGACGTGGCCGTGATCGGCGATGCCGGCCGCGCCATCGAGATGATGCTCGACGCCTGGAACCGCGATCCGGCCGTGCCCGACCGCGCCGCCCTGGCCGCCTGGTGGCGGCAGATCGACGCCTGGCGCGGCATCGACTCGCTGCGCTACCAGCAGGATCCGCGGCCCGAGGCGATCATCAAGCCGCAGCATGCGGTCCGCCGCCTGCGCGAGCTGGCGCTGGAGACCGGCCGCGACGTCTTCGTCACCACCGAGGTCGGCCAGCACCAGATGTGGGCGGCGCAGCACTACTCGTTCGACTAGCCGAACCGGTGGATGACGTCGGGCGGGCTGGGCACGATGGTCTAC
>CAXUCM010000501.1:0-2242 GCA_964249315.1 uncultured Acetobacteraceae bacterium
GCCCTGGACCCGCTCAAGGCTTAGCCTTGAGAATCCGTTTGTCTTGGCACGGTGCCCCCCGGGCGGCGCTGCTTGGTTTGGCGATGTTGCTGGCCGGTTGTGCCAGCGCCTCGCGGCCGATCACGATTGCCGAGGCGCTGTCCTCGCTGCAGGGCCAGTTGCAGGCGGCGGGTGCGATCGATGCGGGGGGCGCCAGCCCGGCACAGTTCGCGCGATCCGCCCGGCACGCGCAGTGCGAAGCACGCAGCGCCGATCCGGAGGTGCCGATCCTGGAGCACGAGATCACCATCGCCCTGAACGGCAGCTTCACCAGCAATGGCGGTTTCGCGGTCGGTCCGTCGATCACCGGCGGGCCGCCGTTCGGCCTGTCCGGCTCGCTGACCCGGGCGCAGACCCAGGGCCTGACCCTGCCGCTCACCTTCGCGTCGTTCTCGGCATTGCCGGACGTGGTGGCATCGGATCGGCTGGCCCTGTTCGCGGACCTGCCGGCGCCGGCACGCGCGGCGGAGACGCGCCGGGTGCTGGCCGAGCGCGACGCCTTGCGCCGGCGCATCCGAGGCCTGATCGCAAGCTACGATCCGGCGCGCTGCTCCGCTAAGCGGATTCTCAAGGCCGAGCCTTGAGCGGGTCTAGGGCAGAGCCCTGGCCTTTAAGTTGCAATTAAGTTGCAACACGCATGTGACATCGCCCTTGACTCTGCATCCCCCCCTTCGTAGGTTCCGCGCCCTCGGCTGACCTCGATTTCGCATCGCCTGGCAGCCGTCGAATGCAGC
The DNA here is from genome assembly GCA_964249315.1 of uncultured Acetobacteraceae bacterium. Lineage (GTDB taxonomy): Bacteria > Pseudomonadota > Alphaproteobacteria > Acetobacterales > Acetobacteraceae > Lichenicoccus. The sequence continues at coordinate 774 of CAXUCM010000501.1, forward strand.
ACCGAAGCGTGCGGCGCCGCCCTGCGCGAGCAGGGGCTCAGGCCGGACGTGATCAGGACGCCGCGCGGATGGCATCGCCTCCGACTGCGGTTTTTTGCTGTGATCGACGGCGGACATGCATCCGAGCGGGCAAGCCGACACGGAGAGGATCGGGACAGAGGCGCATGCCGACCATCAACCAGTTGATCGCAAAGGGGCGCGAGCCCGCCGCCAAGCGCAACAAGGTGCCGGCCCTGCAAGGCTGCCCACAGAAGCGCGGCGTCTGCACGCGCGTCTACACGGTCACGCCGAAGAAGCCGAACTCGGCCCTGCGCAAGGTCGCCAAGGTGCGCCTGACGAACGGCTACGAGGTCGTCAGCTACATCCCCGGCGAGGGCCACAACCTGCAGGAGCACAGCGTCGTGCTGATCCGGGGCGGCCGGGTGAAGGATCTGCCGGGGGTGCGCTACCACATCCTGCGCGGCGTGCTCGACACGCAGGGCATTCCCAAGCGTCGCAAGCGCCGTTCGCTCTACGGCGCCAAGCGGCCGAAGTGAGGGGGGAAAGCCGATGAGCCGTCGTCGCCGCGCCATCAAGCGCGAGATCCTGCCGGACCCGAAGTTCGGCGACGTCGTCGTCACGCGTTTCATGAACGCGCTGATGTATGACGGCAAGAAGTCTACCGCCGAGGGCATCGTCTACGGCGCCCTGGAATCCATGCGCCGGCGCGGCGGCGCCAGCGCGGATCCGGTCCGCATGTTCCACGAGGCGCTCGACAACGTGAAGCCGGCGGTCGAGGTGCGGTCCCGACGCGTCGGCGGCGCGACCTACCAGGTTCCGGTCGAGGTCCGTATCGAGCGCCGCCAGGCGCTGGCGATCCGCTGGCTGATCGACAGCTCGCGCAAGCGCGGCGAGCACACCATGCAGGAGCGGCTCTCCAACGAGCTGCTGGATGCGGTGAACAATCGCGGCAGCGCGGTGAAGAAGCGCGAAGACACGCATCGGATGGCCGAGGCCAACAAGGCGTTCAGCCACTATCGGTGGTAGGTTTCCAGGATAACTTTCAACCCGACTTCGCGGCGCCCTTTCGGTCACAGGCTGCGGCAACGGAGAGACGACGATGGCTAAGGCGAAATTCGAGCGGAACAAGCCGCACTGCAATATCGGCACGATCGGCCACGTGGATCATGGCAAGACGTCGCTGACCGCGGCGATCACCAAGACGCTGGCGAAGTCGGGCGGCGCCACCTACACGGCATACGACCAGATCGACAAGGCGCCCGAGGAGCGTGCCCGCGGCATTACCATCTCGACCGCGCATGTCGAGTACGAGACCAAGGCTCGCCACTACGCCCACGTCGACTGCCCCGGCCACGCCGACTACGTCAAGAACATGATCACCGGTGCGGCGCAGATGGACGGCGCCATCCTGGTGGTGTCCGCCGCCGACGGCCCGATGCCGCAGACCCGCGAGCACATCCTGCTGGCCC
>CAXUCM010000502.1:0-2237 GCA_964249315.1 uncultured Acetobacteraceae bacterium
GGCGAACTCCATCGGCAGCTCCTTGAGCACGTCCTTGCAGAAGCCGTTGACGATGAGGCCGACCGCATCCTCCTCGGACAGGCCGCGGCTGCGGCAATAGAACAGCTGGTCGTCGGAGATCTTCGAGGTGGTGGCTTCGTGCTCCACCTTCGCGGTCATGTTGCGGTTCTCGATGTACGGCACGGTATGCGCGCCGCAGCGATCGCCGATCAGCAGGCTGTCGCACTGGGTGTGGTTGCGTGCGTTCGCCGCGCGCGGCAGCATCCGCACCAGGCCGCGATAGGTGCTGTCGGAACGGCCGGCGCTGATCGTCTTGGCGACGATGGTCGAGCGCGTGCCGCGACCGATATGGATCATCTTGGTGCCGGTATCGGCCTGCTGGCGGTTGTTGGTCACCGCGACCGAGTAGAACTCGCCGACGCTGTCCTCGCCCTGCAGGATGCAGGACGGATACTTCCAGGTGATCGCCGAGCCGGTCTCCACCTGCGTCCAGGAGATGCGCGAACGCGCGCCGCGGCAGGCGCCGCGCTTGGTGACGAAGTTGTAGATGCCGCCGCGGCCTTCGCTGTCGCCCGGATACCAGTTCTGCACGGTGCTGTACTTGATCGACGCGTCGTCCATCGCCACCAGCTCGACCACCGCGGCATGCAGCTGGTTCTCGTCGCGCATCGGCGCGGTGCAGCCTTCCAGGTACGAGACCGAGGCGCCGGCCTCGGCGATGATCAGGGTACGCTCGAACTGGCCGGTGTTCTTCGCGTTTATTCGGAAATAGGTCGACAGCTCCATCGGGCACTTCACGCCCTTCGGGATGAACACGAAGGATCCGTCGGTGAACACCGCCGAGTTCAGCGCCGCGTAGAAATTGTCCGCCGCCGGCACCACGCTGCCGAGGTAAAGCTGCACCAGCTCGGGATGCTCGCGCACCGCCTCGCTGATCGGGCAGAAGATCACCCCCGCCTTCATCAGCGTGGTGCGGAAGGTGGTCGCGACCGAGACGCTGTCGAACACGGCGTCGACCGCGACCTGCGGCCGCTCGCTCGGCCCCTCGTCATCCTCGTCGCGCGCCGCACCGACCACGCCGGCGAGGATCGCGCGCTCCTTGAGCGGGATGCCCAGCTTCTCGTAGGTGGCGAGCAGCTCCGGATCGACCTCGTCGAGCGAGCGCGGACCATCCTTGCGCTTGGGTGCGGCGTAGTAGTGCGCGTCCTGGTAGTCGATCGGCGGATGCGAGACCTTGGACCAGCGCGGCTCGGGCATCCGGCTCCAGGCCTCGAACGCCTTCAGACGCCAGGCCAGCAGCCATTCGGGTTCCTGTTTGCGCGACGAGATCAGCCGGATCGTGTCCTGGTTCAGCCCTTTCGGGGCCAGGTCCATCTCGATGTCGGTCTCGAAGCCCCACTTGTAGGTGGAGGTGGTCAGGGTCTCGACGGCACGCATGGTCTCGGCAACGGCTGGCATGGAACCTCACTCGGCAACGGCCGGCGCACGCGAAGGCGCCGGCCGGGTATCGGAGATAAAAAGGCGGGAAGGCGACTGATGTTGCGGACGCATCTCCGCGAGCGTGATCCGGGTCAGCGCGGCGCGGATCGCCGCGTTCACCGGATCCCAGCGGCCGCGGACCGGGCAGAGCCCCTGCGCCTCGCAGCCGCCGACGGCGCCGTCGACGCAGGCGGCCAGCGCGATCGGCCCGTCGATGGCGGTGATCACCCGCTCGACCGGGATCTGCTCGAGCATCGCGGCAAGCCGGTAGCCGCCGCGGGCACCGCGCTGGGAGGCCACCAGCCCCGCCGCCGACAACGCCTTGAGCACCTTGGCCACGGTCGGCTCCGGGATCCCGGTCTCCTGCGCCAGCGACGGCGACGTGCTGACGCCGCCGCGACTTTCCAGGCGCACCAGCACGACAACGGCGTAGTCGGTGAGCTTGGAAAGCCGCAGCATCGTCCCCGCCAATTACGGACCGGCACGGTCCTGATTGATCCAGGAGATGACGTCCGAGAGGGCCCGCGTCAAGGGGCGCCGCACCTTTGAACGTGACCCTCGAAGGCCAGGGCTCCGCCCTGGCCTTGCTTCCATGCGCCTCAAGGCCCCGCATCGGCCGACAGCGCGCGCAGCAGCAGGTCGGGCCGCTTGCGGTGCTCGCCGAAATCGGCCACCGCCAGCAGGCGCGGCGGGCTGTCCGCCAACGCGGTCTCCGCAGGGTGGAAGCGCGCCGTGTCGACGCCCAGGGACACCTGCAG
>CAXUCM010000503.1:0-2227 GCA_964249315.1 uncultured Acetobacteraceae bacterium
CACCCAACCACCGCCCCGGGGGCCGGGGCGCGAGGGGTCGCGCTGCAACTCTCCGGGCATACCCATGGAGGGATGATCCGCGGGCTGGATCGCCTGGTCGCGCGCGGCAACGGAGGGTTCGTGTCCGACGGGTACACGATCGGCGGAATGACGCTCTACGTCAGCAACGGCACCGCGCTCTGGCCCGGCTTCGCGCTCAGGATCGGTCGTCCGAGCGAACTGACCCGCTTCACGCTTCGCTGCACCCGATGAACCGTGATCCGGGTGACTTGGCCCAGCGCGTCCGTTCGCTGGCCTCGATGCTCTCTCGAGGACCAACGCGCCGCCTTGCACGACTTCTTTAGCAGGCTGCTGAAGAAGACCTCCGCGCCAAGCCCTGCGTGCTGTCGAATGGCACGCTTGTCGAGGGAGCTTTGGTCTGGGGCGCGGCTGGCTTTTCGTCCAACTTGATCGCCGCGACGGATCAGGCGGCCGCGGTCAGCAGCTTGGGCAGTCTCACGAGGTTGTAGGCGGCGGCTGCGAAGGTGAAGGACCATCCGACGCGCTCGGTGCCGCGTCGCATCGGCCGCCGCATGCCGCCGATCGTCTTCATCCAGCCGAACGCCTCCTCGATGCGTTTGCGGATGCGCTGGCTCGTGCCATAGCCGGGATGGCGCGTGGTGCGGCGATCGATGGCCGAACCGCGCAGGCGCCGCGCCACGTGCGGCCGTACGTTCATCGAGCGGAGCTCGTTCACGAAGTCGGACGTGTCGTAGCCTTTGTCGGCGCCCAGCGTGATCGCGCGCGGCCGGTCCGCATGCTTCTCGATCATCGCCAGGGCGGCGAGGCGCTCGGCGTGGCCGTTCGCCTGCGTCAGGCAGGCGTCGACGACGAGCCCGCAGCGGTTCTCCATCAGAGCGTGGCCGAGGAAAGCGAGCCGCGCCTCCGTGCCCGCGCTCTTGCGGTAGAGCTTGGCCTCGGGATCGGTGGTCGAGGCGTGCGTCGCGTTGCTGCGCGTATCGCCATGGAAGTCCACCTCGGCGTTGCGTCCGCCCGAGGGCGGCGGCTGGTCGCCAGGCCCTTCGCCGGGCTCGATGGGCTTGACGCTCTTCATCGACGACCAGGCCTGGATCATCGTGCCGTCGACGCTGAAGTGATCGGAGGACAAAAGCCGCTTCACCCGAGGCCGCGCCATCAGCGTCGCCAGGAACCGCGCCGCCACGTTCCCCTCGAGCAGGCGGTCGCGGTTCTTCGAGAAGGTGGAAGCGTCCCACACCGGCTCGTCCGCCCCAAGGCCGACGAACCAGCGAAACAGCAGGTCGAACTCCACCCGCTCCATCAGCTGGCGCTCGGAGCGCACCGAGTAGAACGCCTGCAGCAGCATGGCGCGCAGCAGCATCTGCGGGGCGATCGAGGGTCGCCCGATGCCGGAGTAGAGCGCCGCCAGCTCGCGCTCCATCGCCGCCAGCGTCTCGTCCGTCAGCGCCCGGACGGCGCGCAGAGGGTGGTCCGGCCGCAGCCGCCCCTCGATGCCCACGTAGCTGAACAGCGACCCCGTCCGCTCGTCCGATCCGCGCAAATCAGCCTCCCCGCCACGAGGACTGAATCACGATCCATCAGCGGCGGCGAGCGGCCTTTTTCAGCAGCCTGTTAGCTTGCATTTTGTTGTATCGCTTTTGCCGGGTTAAAGAACCACGTCCGATAAGTGGATGTTATCGGACGCGCGCTCTTACCTCGGATTTGAGGTGACCTGTTCAAGCTGGCAAAAAGGTCCGCGAACATCTCGCCCGACCGGCGCAAGGATGATCCGAGGTCTTCCTTGTGCGCTTGGGCAAAGGGTCTCCTCGCCCATGTAAGCGAGGAAGCATACTGGCGGAGAGGGAGGGACTCTCCCTACCTCACCACATATCAAATCATTACAACGGCTTAGCGACGGGCGATTGCAGCATGTGTATCGCCGCTGTGTACCAAATTGTCAACGGAATCTGCACACCACACACGGATCCACTGGTCACGCTCGCGCCGAGCGATAGGCCGGCTGAGGCTTGAGTTCGGCCCAGATTGTCTCCGTCGAACCGCCCTCCTTACGCGCGGTATCTCAGCCAGGCGCGGTCTCGAAAACGTTGTTCTTAAGCCCGTCACTCGCTTGCCGGCGCTGCGCCAAATCGCGCTGACGTAGCTATCGTGCAGGCCCCGATCCTCGACCATGAAGCGACGGCTGCGGTGCGAGGTCGGCGTAGAACAGACC
>CAXUCM010000504.1:0-2224 GCA_964249315.1 uncultured Acetobacteraceae bacterium
CCGGGGGGGCGCGGCCGGGCACCCCGACCTCCGGGAGGTCCGCGCCGCGGGCGGGCGCCACCCCGCTGGTCAGCGCGCCGTGGGACGATTGCGAGGGGCTGTTCCGGCCCGGCACCGACTTCCTCGTCGCCCGCGACGGTGCGGCGATGACGGCGCAGCTGCGCGCCCTCAAGCACGACCCGGCTCTCGCCGAGGCGGTGGCGGCGAGCGGTCTCGCCACGATCCGGGCGCGGCATAGCTGCGCGCATCGCGTCGACGAGCTGCTGCAGATCCTCGCGCAGTGCGACCCGCGCCGGGGTAACGCATGAACATCGCCTTGTTCGGCTCGAGCCTGCTGTCGTCGTACTGGAACGGTGCGGCCACCTATTATCGCGGCATCCTGCGCGCCCTGGCTGCGCACGGTCACGACATCTGCTTCTACGAGCCGGACGCGCTCGACCGGCAGCGCCATCGCGACATCGCGGTACCCGACTGGTGCCGCGTCGTGGTCTATCCGGCGACGCCGCGCGGCGTCGCCGAGTCGCTGTCGCGGGCGGCGGCGGCCGACGCGCTGATCAAGGCGAGCGGGGTCGGCTACGCGGATACGGAGCTGCTCGCCGGCATCCTGCGCGCGGCGGCGCCGCACGCGCTCAGGATCTTCTGGGACGTGGATGCGCCGGCGACGCTGGCCGAGCTCGACGGGCAGCCCGAGCATGCGCTGCGCCGCGCACTGCCGGCCCTCGACCTGGTGCTGACCTATGGCGGCGGCGCCCCGGTGGTCGATGCCTATCGGCGGCTCGGCGCGCGCGACTGCGTGCCGATCTACAATGCGCTGGACCCGGACACGCACGCCCCGGTGCCGGCGGAGCCGCGCTTCGCGGCGGACCTGACCTTCCTCGGCAATCGCCTGCCGGACCGCGAGGCGCGGGTCGAGACGTTCTTCCTCGAGCCCGCCGGCCTGCTGCCGCAGGCCCGCTTCCTGCTCGGCGGCTCGGGCTGGGCGGACAAGCCGATGCCGGACAACGTGGCACGGCTGGGCCATGTCTCGACCGAGCGGCACAACGCGCTCAACGCGAGTGCGCGCATGGTGCTCAACATCAGCCGCGACAGCATGGCGGCCACCGGCTTCTCGCCGGCGACGCGCCTCTTCGAGGTCGCCGGCGCCGGCGCGTGCCTGATGACCGATGCCTGGGCGGGCCTGGAGCTGTTCCTCGCCGCGGGCAGCGAGGTGATCGCGGTGCGCGACGGTGCCGACGTCGTGGCGGCGCTGCAGCAGGTGACGCCGGCGCAGGCGAGCCGGATCGGCGCGGCCGGGCGGCGGCGCATCCTGGCCGAGCACACCTACGATCGTCGCGCGGTCGAGCTCGACCAGGTGCTGCGACGCGCGGCGGCGCTGCGTTGAGCCGTGCGCTCGACATCGTCGTGCTCGGCCTGTCGCTGAGCTCGTCCTGGGGCAACGGCCATGCCACCACCTATCGCGCGCTGCTGCGCGGGCTCGCCGAGCTCGGCCATCGCGTGCTGTTCCTGGAGCGCGACGTGCCCTGGTACGCCGGGCATCGCGACCTGGCCGATCCGCAATACTGCGAGCTGGTGCTCTATGACGGTATCGAGGCGTTGCGCGGGACGCTGGCAGCGCGGATCGCCGTCGCCGATGCGGTGATCGTCGGCTCCTACGTGCCGGACGGCATCTCCGTGCTCGATCTGGTGCTCGACGGGGCGACCGGGGTGCGCGCCTTCTACGACATCGACACGCCGGTGACGCTGGCGGCGCTTGCGCGCGGCGACTGCGCCTATCTGTCGCCCGCGCAGATCGCGCGGCTGGATCTCTACCTCTCCTTCAGCGGCGGTCCGCTGCTGCAGCGCCTGTCGGCCGAGTACGGCGCGCGGCGGCCGCATGCGTTCTACTGCGCGGTGGATCCGCAGCACTATCGGCCGGAACCGCGGACGCATCGCTGGGATCTCGGCTATCTCGGCACCTACGGCGCCGATCGCCAACCGGCCCTCGAGCGGCTGCTGCTGGAACCGGCCCGCCGCCTCCCGGCGCACCGTTTCGTCGTGGCCGGACCGCAATATCCCTCCGACACCGCCTGGCCCGCGAACGTCGAACGCATCGAGCACGTGCCTCCGTCGGCGCATGCGGCCTTCTACGCCGATCAGCGCTTCACCCTGAACGTCACCCGCGCCGACATGATCGCCGCCGGCTTCTCACCCAGCGTGCGACTGTTCGAGGCCGCTGCCTGTGCCG
>CAXUCM010000505.1:0-483 GCA_964249315.1 uncultured Acetobacteraceae bacterium
AATGGATTCTCAAGGCTGAGCCTTGAGCGGGTCCAGGGCAGAGCCCTGGCCTTTGACCGCGCGCGGAAAGCGAACTTCGAAGCGGCAGCCTGGCGCGGCGTCGCTGATCGCGAGTGCCGCCTCGTGCAGGCGCGCGATCGCCACCACCAGGCTCAGCCCGAGGCCGCTGCCCTGCACGTGGCGGCTCTTGTCGGCGCGATAGAAGCGGGTCAGCACCGCCGCCCGTTGCGCTTCCGGAATGCCGATGCCGGTATCGCTGACATGCAGCACCGCCTGGGCGCCCTGCACGCGCACGCCGATCTCGATGCGGCCGCCGGCCGGGGTGAACTTGATGGCGTTATCGATCAGGTTGGCGACGAGCTCGATCAGCAGGTCGCGATCGCCCTGCAGCCCGGCGTCGTCGCCGGGCACTGCGAGCAGCGTCAGCGCGCGCGATTCCGCGATCGGTTCGTAGAGGTCGATGATGTCGGCGACGATCTCGTC
>CAXUCM010000505.1:493-2214 GCA_964249315.1 uncultured Acetobacteraceae bacterium
CGAACGCCGCCCGCCGGCGGCCGTTCTCGATCTCGGTGATGCGCAGCAACGCGGTGATGATGCCGAAGCACTGGTCGAGATCGACGATGGCGCGGTCGAGCGAGGCGTCCAGCGCCGCCGCATCCGCGGCATCGCGGGCGCGATCCAGACGCGTGCGCACGCGGGCCAGCGGCGTGCGCAGGTCGTGGGCGATGTCGTCGCCGACGCCCTTGATCTCGTCGAGCAGTCGCTCGAGCCGATCGAGCATGCGGTTGACGCTGCCGGCAAGCCGGTCCAGGTCGTCGCCGCCCTCCCGGGTGCGGCCGACCGGCAGGCGCTCATGCAGGCCGCCCGCCATGATCCGCTCGATCGTGCGATGCATGATGCCGACGCGAAGCATCGCCCGGTGGCTCAGCCAGATGCCGCCGATCCCGGCCAGCAGGATCGAGGGTAACGCGCACAGCGCCAGCGCGTGCCAGACGATCCGCTGCAGCTGCTCGACCTCGCGCACGCTGCGCGCCAGCACCAGGATGTCGCCGCCCGGCAGCGGCAAGGCCTGCGCCCGCACCATGCGCGCCGCCTGGTCGGTCGGCGCGATCCGGATCTGATGCACCCGTCCGTCCGGCAACAGCCCGCGCGGCCATTCCGACAGGTCGCCGCTCAGACGATGGTGCCGCGCATCGAACCGTCCGGCCGCCGTGATCAGCAGGTGCAGGTCGTCGGAGGCGCGCAGGCGCAGCTGCAGGTCCAGCGAAGGCTTGCTTTGCGTCGCCAGCAACGCCGCCTCCCGCGCGAGCACCTGGTCGGTGCGATCGGTCCGGTACGCGCGCACCTGCCAGAAGATTAACGCGGACTGCAGCAGCAGCGCCGCCGCCATGAGCAGCACCGCGCGCGCGGTCAGGCGGAACGTCGCCGTCCGCAGCAGCGGCCGAAAGCGGGCGGCCGCTTCCATCGGCTCAGCCGACGGTGCGCAGCATGAAGCCGGCGCCGCGGACGCTGTGGATCAGCGGCGCCTCGTCCGGCGCATCGACCTTGCGACGCAGCTTGCCGATATGCACGTCGACGAGGTTGGTCTGCGGGATGAAGCGGTAGCGCCAGACATCCTCCAGCAGCATGTCACGGGTCAGCACCCGGTCGGGTCGGCGCAGCAGATATTCCAGCAGCCGGAACTCGCGCGGCAGCAGCTCGATCTCGCGTCCGTTGCGGCTCACCCGCCGCTCGATCAGGTCCATCACGATCGGACCCACACGCAGCACGCTCTCGCGGGTCTCGATCGGGCGTCGCAGCAGCGCCTCCAGGCGGGCGGCCAGTTCCTCCATCGCGAACGGCTTGGTCAGGTAGTCGTCGCCGCCGGCCTTCAGGCCGGTGACCCGGTCATCCACCGCCGAGAGCGCGCTCAGCACCAGCACCGGCACCCGGTTGCCCTCCTGGCGCAGCTGCGCGATCACGCCGAGCCCGTCCAGCCCGGGTAGCAGCCGATCGACCACCAGCACGTCGAAGCCGCCCTCTCTCGCGCGTGCGAGACCGTCCGGACCGCTCTCGCGCCACATCACCGAGAAGCCGCGCACGGCGAGCTCGTCGGCAAGGTCCTGGGCGATCTTGCCGTCATCCTCGATCAGCAGCACACGCATGCGGTGCGCCATGCCTCCTGCGGCGGCGTGGGGAAAGTAAAATCGGATTTAGGCCGGCCAAGGCCAGGGCTCTGCCCTGGACCCGCTCAAGGCTTAGCCTTGAGAATCCAT
>CAXUCM010000506.1:0-2212 GCA_964249315.1 uncultured Acetobacteraceae bacterium
TTCACCTGGGAGACGCAGGACCGCGCCCGCGACGTCGCCGCCTGCAGGCAGGCCTGGACGGTGGCCTGCGAGCTGCTCGCCCGCGACGACCTCGCCCTGCTGGTGCTGGACGAGCTCAACATCGCGCTGCGCTACGACTATCTCGCCGTCGAGGAGGTGCTGCGCGCGCTGGCCTCGCGTCCGGCGATGATGCATGTCGTGGTGACCGGACGGAACGCCAAGCCGGCCCTGCTGGAGGCGGCCGACCTGGTGACCGAGATGGAAGCCGCCAAGCACCATTTCGCCGCCGGGGTGCGGGCGCAGGAAGGCATCGAGTTCTGATGCCGCCGGCGCCGCGGGCCGGCCGCGCCCTGATGATCCAGGGCACAGGCTCGTCGGTCGGCAAGTCGGTGATCGTGGCGGGCCTCGCCCGGGCGCTGACCCGGCGCGGTCTCGCGGTGCGTCCGTTCAAGCCGCAGAACATGTCCAACAACGCCGCGGTGACCGAGGAAGGCGGCGAGATCGGCCGCGCCCAGGCGCTGCAGGCGCGCGCCTGCGGCATCGCGCCGAGCGTGCACATGAACCCGGTGCTGCTCAAGCCGCAGAGCGAGACCGGCGCGCAACTGGTGGTGCGCGGCGTCGTCCGCGGCGCCTGGCGCGCGCGCGACTACCAGGCGCTGAAGCCTTCGCTGCTGCCCATCGTGCTCGACAGCTTCGCGCGGCTTCGCGCGCAGGCGGACATCGTCCTGGTCGAGGGCGCCGGCAGTGCCGCGGAGACCAACCTGCGCGCCGGCGACATCGCCAACATGGGCTTCGCCCGCGCCACCTCGACCCCGGTGGTGCTGCTCGGCGACATCGACCGCGGCGGCGTGATCGCGAGCCTGGTCGGCACGCACACCGTGCTCGACCCGGCCGACGCCGCGCTGATCCGCGGCTTCATCGTCAACCGGATGCGCGGCGACCCCTCGCTGTTCGATGCGGGGATGCGGACCATCGCGCGGCTGACCGGCTGGGCCCCGCTCGGGCTGGTGCCGTTCCTCGACGCGGTGCGCGCGCTGCCGGCCGAGGACGCGGCCGATCTGCAGGCGACCCCGGCCCGCGCGGACGGCCTGCGCATCGCCGTGCCGATGCTGCCGGGCATCGCCAATTTCGACGATCTGGACCCGCTCGCCGCCGAGCCCGGCCTGTCGCTGCAGATGGTGCCGCCGGGGCAGCCGCTGCCCGCGCCGTGCGCGCTGGTGATCCTCGCCGGATCGAAGACCACCATCGCCGACCTCGCCGTGCTGCGCCGGGAAGGCTGGGACATCGACCTGCTCGCGCATGCGCGTCGCGGCGGCCGCGTGATCGGGCTGTGCGGCGGCTATCAGATGCTCGGCCGGCACATCGCCGATCCGGACGGCCTGGAAGGACCGCCAGGCGGCGCGGCCGGGCTGGGGCTGCTCGAGGTCGAGACCACGCTGGTGCCGCGCAAGCGCCTGGCCCAGGTCCGCGGCTGCCTGAGCGAGGACGGCGCCCCCGTGCAGGGCTTCGAGATGCATATGGGCGTCACCACCGGCGCCGGCACGGACCGGCCGATGCTGCGCCTCGAGGACGGCCGTCCCGATGGCGCGGTGTCCGATAGCGGCCGCATCATGGGCACCTACCTGCACGGGCTGTTCGGCGCCGATGCCGCCCGCAGCACCCTGCTCCGGGGGCTTGGGCTGGCGGCGGCGGCGCGCGATCACGAGCGCGGGGTGGAGGTGGCGCTCGATACGCTGGCGGCGCACCTTGAACGTCATGTCGATATCGGGCGGCTGCTGGAGTTGGCGCAGGAAGGCCAGGGCGCTGCCCTGGACCCGCTCAAGGCTCAGCCTTGAGAATCCATTCAGAGGTTTCCAAAGGCGAGCCTTTGGCGGATCGAGCCGCGAAGCGGATCGATGGGGCGGAGCCCCGACCTTAAGCGAGCCACGCCAGCAGGATCGCCGCGAGCTGAAGCGCACAGGCGCGACGATAGAGCGAGAGTGCCCGGAGCAGGTCGACGGGCGCGCCGCCGTCGCCGATCCAGGCATCCTCGACCCGGACCCCGTCGTAGCAGCGCGGACCGCACAGCCGCACTCCCAGGGCGCCGGCCATCGCCGCTTCCGGCCAGCCGGCGTTAGGCGAGCGGTGCCGCCCCGCATCGCGTCGGACGATGCGCGCGGCCTGGCCGGCCGGCCGGGCGGGCGCGCGGGGGGGCCCGCCCCCCGCGCGGGGG
>CAXUCM010000507.1:0-2191 GCA_964249315.1 uncultured Acetobacteraceae bacterium
TTCCAGAGGCTAGCGTTGGGCTTTCGCGCCGCTAAGCGTATCTATCGGGGCGAAGCCCCGATCTTCCCTACGACCCGACGTGCAACAGCATCAAACCGAACATGACGGCAGCGATGCCGGCCCATTGATGCAGCGCCACCTGCTCCTTGACCAGGACGCGCGCCAGCACGACCGTGACCACGCTGGCCAGTGAGGCAAGCACGGTCGGTACGGCGACGTTGCCGCCGGTGACGGCCAGGGTCAGGACCACGAACGCCGCCGACGCGGCGAGACCGGTGCCGAGCACCACCGGCAGCTGCCCGAGGGCGGGCGGGGCGAGGTTCTTGCGCAGCACCGCGGCGGCGCTGCCGAACACCGCGACGCCCCGCCCATAATAGAGCCAGACCGGGATCAGGTGGCCGAGCCTGGGCACGGCGTAGCGTGCCTGCACGAAGAAGCCGATGCCGTAGAGCAGAGCCGCGACTGCCGCCAGCCCGCTGCCCCGCCCGGCCTGCGATGGCGCCATCACCGGCTCGGCGCGTCCCGGGATCGATGCCGTCGCACCGCCCGCGACGGCGATGACGATGCCGCCGATCGCGGCCATGCCGAGCGGTTCGCCGAGCAGGGCCGAGAGCAGCGCGGTGATCGCGCCGTAGGTGGCGACGATCGGCATCACCACGGCGAACCTGCCGATGCTCAGGGCCCGGTAGAACAGAGCGGTCGCGGACAGGATGGCCAGGTTGGAGGCCACCGCCACCGCCCAGATCGACACCGGCATGCGAAAGGCGCCGACGGGCACGTCGTGACCGAGCAGGACCCACGCGCTCAGCAGCGACACCGAACACAGCTCGCCCCAGAACAGCGTCCGCCAGACGCCCACCGCGCGGCTGGAGAACTTGGCGGTGAAGTCGCTGATCCCGTAGAGCAGGGCCGTGAGCAGGCCGAATTCGATGGCTGTGTTCATGCTGCTGCAGGTGCCCATCGCGGCGCCGCTTTGCAACAGCAATCCCGCCTGCGATTCCGTTCGATGGAATGATGCTCTAGGCCGCCGGTGACCGGCGCTCGATCTCGACGCCGACGGCATCCACCGCATCGAAGACGTCCAGCTTCTCGATCCGGACCCGGATCACGCGGATGCGGCGGTCGGCGAGCACGCCCGCGGCGATCCGTTCGGCCAGGGTCTCGACCAGTCGCACGTGCCCGGCATCGACGATGCGCCGGACCAGTTGCACCACGCGCTCGTAGGATACGGTCCGCGAAAGGTCGTCGCGACCGATGGCGAGCCCCGGCTCGTCGGCGACCCCGAACGAGATGTTGACACGGATGCGCTGGGTGACGCCGTGCTCGTGCGGATACACGCCGATGGCGGCCTGCAGCATCATGTCGCGAAGGAACACGCGGCGCAGCGGCGGCACGTCGGGCCAGGCCGGAAAGAACGGCATCCGGCTGCTCCGCTACTCGACCGGCGCGCCGGACCCGGCCGGGGCGGGATGCCATTGCAGATGCTGGCCGCCATCGAGGGCGAGCATCTGTCCGGTCACCGAGGGCAGGCAGAGCAGCGCCAGGGCCGCGCGGGCGATCTCCTCGGGATCGGTGCCGTGTCCGAGCGGCAGGCTGGCGCCCTGGGCGGCGAACTGCGCCTCGCTCTGGCGCGCGCTCGGCAGCGCCGGCCCGGGACCGATCGCATTGACCCGGATCCGCGGCGCCAGCGCCAGCGCCATCGATCGGGTCAGCGACCAGAGCGCCGCCTTCGACACGGTGTAGGAGACGAAGTGCGGGGTCAGCGACCAGACCCGCTGATCGAGCATGTTGAGCACCATGCCCTCCGCCGCGTCGGGCAGGGCGTGGGCGAAGTCCTGCATCAGCCGGAACGGGGCGCGCAGGTTGGGCTCGAGATGCGCCTGCCAGCTCGCCCGCGTGCGTCGTGCCACTCGTCGCGCTGGAACAGGCTGGCGTTGTTGACCAGCACGCCGATCGGACCGAGTGCCGCGCCTGCGCGCGCGACCAGCAGGCCGACCTCGGCCTCCTCGGCGAGGTCGGCCTCGAGCACGCAGGCCTGCACGCCGAGAGCACGGATCGCCGCGGCGGTGCCGGAGGCGACCGCGTCGGACCGCCGGCAATGGATCGCCACCGACAGCCCCGCGCCGGCCCCGGCCCCGGCGATGGCGCGGCCCAGGCGGCAACGCGCGACTACGTGCTCTCGCTGGAAGCC
>CAXUCM010000508.1:0-2183 GCA_964249315.1 uncultured Acetobacteraceae bacterium
GTCGAAGATCGCCCGCTTGGCGGCGACGTAGCCGGCGAAGTCGCCGTGCCGGTCGAGATGGTCGGGCGACAGGTTGAGCAGGCAGGCGGCGTCGAAGCGCAGGCTCGCCAGCCGCTCGAGCATGTAGGACGACATCTCCAGCACGTAGACGCCATCGTCGCCGAGCAACGGCAGCGACAGCGCGGCCGGACCGAGATTGCCGCCGGCGGCGTTGACGATGCCGGCCGTGGTGAGCAGGTGCGACAGCAGGGCGGTGGTGGTCGACTTGCCGTTGGTGCCGGTGATGCCGGCGAAGCGCGCGTGCGAGCCGCAGCCGCGCACCGCCTGGTAGAGCAGCTCCGCATCGGAGAGCACCGGCAGGCCGGCCGCGACCGCGCGTGCCGCGAACGGATGCGGCGCCGGCAGACGGTGCGCGATCCCGGGCGAGAGCACCAGCGCGTCGTAGTCGCGAGGGTCGCCCGGCGGTGCCAGCCGGACGCCGTCGGGCAGGCCCGTGCGGCTCGCGGCATCGTCGTCCCAGGCGGTGATCTCGGCACCCATGGCGGCGAGCGCGCGGGCGGCAGGGGCGCCGTTGCGGCCGAGCCCGAGCACGGCGTAGCGTCGGCCGGCGAACAGGGTGGCTGGGAAGGTGGGGCTCAAGCGCGGGAGGCTCATCGGATCTTCAGCGTCGCCAGGCCGATCAGGCCGAGCACGATCGAGACGATCCAGAAGCGGATGACGATCGTCGGCTCCTGCCAGCCCTTCTTCTCGAAATGATGGTGCAGCGGCGCCATCAGGAACACCCGCCGCTTGGTGCGCTTGTACCAGAACACCTGGATGATCACCGACAGCGTCTCGACCACGAACAGGCCGCCGACGATGCACAGCACCAGCTCGTGCTTGACCGCGACCGCCACAGCGCCGAGCGCGCCGCCCAGCGCGAGGCTGCCGGTGTCGCCCATGAACACCGCCGCCGGCGGCGCGTTGAACCAGAGGAAGCCGAGGCCGGCGCCGATCAGGGCGGCGCAGAACACGCCGAGCTCGCCGGTGCCGGGCACCGGGTGCAGTTGCAGGTAGTCGGCGAAGATGCGGTTGCCGACCAGGTAGGAGATCAGCGCGTAGACCATCGCGGCGATGATCACCGGCACGATGGCGAGCCCGTCGAGCCCGTCGGTGAAGTTCACCGCGTTGCCGAAGCCGGTGATCACCAGCATGGCGAACAGCGGAAAGGCGAAGCCGAGCGGCAGCAGCGCCTCCTTGACGAAGGGGAACGCCACCGTGCCGGAGAGCGGCGTCGGCATCAGCCGGTCGAGGCAGTAGCCGCCGACCAGCGAGGCGGCGAACTCGCAGCCGAGCCGGGTGCGCTTGGACACGCCCTGGGTGTTGCGACGCGACAGCTTGAGGTAGTCGTCGGCGAACCCCACCCCGCCGAACGCCGCCGTCACCCCCATCACCGTCCAGACGAAGCGGTTCGACAGGTCGGCCCAGAGCAGCGTCGAGGCGAACAGCGACAGCAGGATCAGCACGCCGCCCATCGTCGGCGTGCCGGCCTTCTCGACCAGGTGGCGCTCCGGACCGAGGGCGCGGATCGGCTGGCCGCCGCGCTGGATCTGGCGCAGCCGGGCGATCACCGGCGGGCCGAGCCAGAGGCTGACGGCGAGCGCGGTCAGGCAGGCGGCGCCGGAGCGGAAGGTGATGTAGTGCAGCAGGTTGAACAGCGCGAACCGGTCCGCATACGGATGGGCCAGGTCGAACAGCATTCAGGTGCCGACCTGGGCGGCGCAAGGGAGGGCGACCAGGGCGGCGACGACGTCGCGCAGGCGGCTGCCATGGCTGCCCTTGACCAGCACCAGGTCGCCCGGACGCAGCCCGGCCGCCACGATCGGGGCGAGGCCGGCCGCGTCGGGCGCACAGGCGCCCTGCAGCTCAGGTGTTAATAATTCGTAAAGACGGCGCATCATCGCGCCGCAGCAATAGACGATGTCCGTCGAGTCGCGCACGGCAGCGAGCAGGGATTCGTGTTCCCCCACGGCGAAATCGCCGAGTTCGAGCATGTCGCCCAGCACTGCCACGCGCCGTCGCGCCGGCATCAGCCGCATCAGCTCGAGCGCCGCGCGCACCGAGACGGCGGACGCGTTGTAGCTCTCGTCGAGCAGCCGGGCGGCGCCGCCGAGCAGCGGCCGCAGCGCGCCGCGACCCTCGCC
>CAXUCM010000509.1:0-2168 GCA_964249315.1 uncultured Acetobacteraceae bacterium
CCGCACCCGCACCCCCCCCCCCCGGGGGGGGCCGGCGGCCCCCCGGGCGGGGCCCGACCCAGGGCGGCGCGCCACGGCGGGGACCTGGGCCGGCATGGTGGTCTGCTGCCACCAGTCCAGCTCGCGCACCGCGAGGCCGGCCTTGCGGACGAGCCCGGCATTGCCGAGCGGGGTGATCACCGGCGGCGCCGAATGCGCCCGCAGCGCGCGCAGGCTGGGCAGGTCGAGATGGTCGTAATGGTTGTGCGAGAGCAGCACCAGGTCGATCGGCGGCAGGGCGGCGAGCGCGCGTCCGGGCGGCCGCACCCGTCGCGGCCCGGCCCAGCGCAGCGGCGAGGCACGCTCGCTGAACTGCGGGTCGGTCAGCACGGTCAGCCCGGGCAGGCGGATCAGCAGGCAGCTATGGCCGATGAAGGTGATGCCGAGCGCACCCGGCCCGGGTTCGGCGAGCGGGTCGCCGGGTGCGGCCGGGTCGCGAATCCGTCGCGGCCAGGGTGCCCGGGTGCCGCCAAGGCGCCAGCGCAGGATGCGCAGCAGGCGGAGCCGGCTGCTGCCGGCGCCGGCTTGCTCGCCGGTCATCCAGGCGGGGTTGCGGAAGCCGCCGGCACCGTGATGGTCGGCGTTCTCGTCATGATCGATCAAGGCCGCACCCCAAGGATCACGACCCTGTTTTCCGCGGATGTCGGCGATCTCGGGTCCGGATTCGGCACGTGTCGATCAACGGCGGCGCCGCCGCGGCGGTTGCAGCCGGGTTGCGGTGGCCCGGACGGGTCGTGTAAGCCCGCCTTGACCGATCGGTCAGTGGCGCCGAGCATCCGCCGCCGGCATCGCACGGAAGCTGACGAGGACATACCATGCAGAGCGTGATCCGAACCGCGGTGATCGTGGCGTGCGCCGCGTCAGGGATGCTGTCCGGGTCGGCGCTCGCCCAGCGTCCGCCGAGCGGGCCGCCGATGGTCGGCGTTGACACCGTGTACCGGGCTCCGGTCACCAGCACCAGCCAGTATGTCGGCCGGATCCAGGCGATCGACAGCGTGGCGCTGGTGGCGCGGGTCACCGCCTACCTGGAGCAGCGGCTGTTCACCGAAGGCGCGGACGTCAAGAAGGGGCAGCTGCTCTACATGCTCGAACAAGGGCCGTACCAGGCGCAGGTGCTCGCCCAGCAGGGCAACCTCGCCGAGGCGCAGGCCAACGTCAGAAATGCCTCGGTCAACTTCCAGCGCCAGAAGGCGCTGCTGAACACGCCCGCCGGGCAGAAGCAGGCGTTCGACAACGCGCTCGCCACCGCGCGCGGAAACGCCGGCAACGTGCTGACCGCGCAGGGCAACCTGCAGGCGGCGCAGATCAACTTGGCCTATACCGAGATCCGCTCGCCGATCGACGGGCGGATCACCGCGACCGCGGTGAACCAGGGCAACGTGGTCAGCCCGACCAGCGGCACGCTGGCCACCATCGTCAGCCAGGATCCGATGTACGTGGTGTTCCCGGTGGCGACCCGCGACGTCGAGACGCTGCAGAAGAAGTTCGCCGGCGTCGGCGGCCTGAGCGCGGTGAAGATCGGCCTGCTGCTGACCAACGGCGACCATTACGATCAGAGCGGCACGCTGGACTACGTCTCGCCGAGCGTTGCCGCCAACACCGACACCATCACGCTGCGCGCCACCGTGCCGAACCCGGAGCGCGACGGCGGCGACAGAGGCGGGGTCAGCAGCCGCCAGCTCGCCGACGGCGCCTTCGTCACCGTGCTGATCTCCGATCCGCATCCGGTCGACACCCTGCTGATCCCGCGCGCCGCGGTGCTGTCGGACCAGCAGGGCGACTACGTCTACACGGTGGACGCGCAGAACCACGCGCAACGCGCCGACATCAAGCTCGGCGACACGATCGACGCGAGCCAGGTGGTGCTGTCGGGCCTCGCCGACGGGCAGAAGATCATCGTCGACGGCATCCAGCGCGTCCGTCCCGGCGGCGCCATCCGCCCGGCAGCGCCCGAGGCGCTCCCCCCGCAGTTGCGCGCGCACCACGCCAGAGCGGACGCGACATCGGCTTCGCGATCGGCATCGTCGCGATCCTGGCGATCTTCTTCCTGCCCATCCCGAGCTTCCTGATCGATCTCGGCCTCGCCTTCTCCATCGTGCTGGTTTATCTTTTGATCGTCGTCAACTTTC
>CAXUCM010000510.1:0-2168 GCA_964249315.1 uncultured Acetobacteraceae bacterium
GCGCTGCTCTGCCTTGCCATAATCTGCAACCAGGAAAGGAATTCAAAGGCTTCGCCTTTGATGGGGTTCAAGGGGCAAGGCCCCTTGGCTTCTTGAGCTACCGCGCGTCTGCGATCTCGACAGATGCAACCTTGAAGTGCAAAACTCGTGACGGTTTGATATCGGCGGAAGCGGACCGGGGTGTCGCATGATGGATGGGACGGCGGCGCCGAAGGAGGCGCTCCGCGACGTGGCGGTGCGGGTGCGGGCCTGGTTGCAGGATCATGCCTGGCCGCTCTGGATCGAGCGCGGCATCGATCGCGAGGGCCTGTTCCTCGAACAGCTCGATTTCGCCGGCACCCCGGACCTCACCTCCACTCGTCGGGTGCGGGTGCAGGGTCGCCAGCTGTTCAGCTTCGCCCGCGCCGTCGCCGCCGGCAACGAGGCCGCACGGGCGCCGCTGACCCGCGGGCTCGCCGCGGTCGAGGCGCATTGCTGGGCGCCGGACGGCAAGCCGGGCTGGATCCATACGCTGACCCCGGACGGCGAGCCGCTCGACCTGTTGCGCGACACCTACGACCAGGCCTTCATGCTGTTCGGGCTGGCGGCGGCGTCCCAGGTCGGGCTGCCGCATGCGGGCGTGCTGGCGGAGCGGACCGTCGACTTCCTCGACATGTTCGTCGCCGACAGCAAGGCGGGCGGCTATTTCGAGGGGGTGCCGGCATCGCTGCCGCGACGCTCGAACCCGCACATGCATCTGATGGAGGCGATGCTCGCCCTGCATGACGTCACCGGCGCGGCCAACTGGCTCGCCCGTGCGGATGCGATCGCGGCGCTGTTCGAGCGACGCTTCTTCGATCATCGCACCGCGACGCTCGGCGAATATTTCACCCGCGACCTGGTCCTGGCGGACCCTCCCAGCGGCGACTCCGTCGAGCCGGGGCATCATTTCGAATGGTCCTGGCTGCTGCACCGGCTCGCCGATGCCGGCGGCCGGGACTACCGCAAGCAGGCCGGCGCGCTCTACGGCTTCGCCCTGCGTCACGGCATCGGCGCGAGCGGCTTCGCCATCGACGAGTGCTCGCGTTCCGGCCGTCCCCTGCGCCGCTCGCGACGCACCTGGCCGCAGACCGAGCTGATCAAGGCGCATCTTGCCAACGGCGCCTTCGACGACGCCGCCCGCGTGACCGGCCTGCTGCTGCAATCCTACCTGTCGACCCGGGTGCCGGGCCTGTGGATCGACCAGTTCGACGACCGCGGCGAGACCTGCTCCGACGTGGTGCCGGCCAGCACGCTGTATCACCTCGTGGTGGCGTTCGAGGACCTGTTGCGCGTCGCCGCGGTCTAGAGCGTTTTCCATTCGCGTTCGCTCACGGAACCCGCTCCAGCTCAGCTGCCGCTGCTGGCCATGTGGGTCACCGCGGGCGCCGGCGTCGGGTCCGGGATGCGGACGCGGGTGATCTTCCAGCGCCATTTCTCGATCCGCATGCTGATCTCGACCGGTGCCGGACCGGCCGCCGGCACGCGCGCCTCGAACTGTGCCGCCGAGACGAAGAAGCCGTGCGGCAGCCCGGCGCGGCTGCGACCATTGAGCGCGGGGTTGCTGAGGATCGAGTCCATGCGCTCCGGTGTGATGTCCTCATCGATCATGCCGGAAGCCAGGCCGGTCGCGAAGGAGGCGCCGAAATCCGGCAGCTCGTCCTGCTGGCTGACCTGCTGGATGCCGCCCCGGGACAGGCCGAGCGACTGCTTGAGGGAGTCGCGCACGAGCGTCCAGTCCAGCGAGGCGCACAGCGCCGCCTTGTCGTGGCGCTGCAACGCCTCACCCAGCGACCAGAGTGCAGCGTACGGCGAAGCGACATAGAGCAGCCCGGCAGCGGCCAGCGAGGTCACGCACGCCCGTCTCGCCTGCCGCTGGCGCCGCGACGATCGCGTCGTCGTCTCGCGCCACATCGGATAGAGCCGTGTCGGCCAGACCATCGTGGCTGCTCCCGGGCGTTGCCGAGCTCATCGTAGGACGCAACCATTCAGGAACGGTATAGAAATCCGTGTCGAACCCGATGGATCAGAGCATGGATTTGGGCATGGACCTGGATTTCTCCGACGCCGAGGTCAGCCGCTACGCCCGCCACATCCTGCTGGCCGAGCTCGGCGGCGTCGGACAGGCGCGCCTGCGCGCCGCCCGCGTG
>CAXUCM010000511.1:0-2166 GCA_964249315.1 uncultured Acetobacteraceae bacterium
GAAGCGCAGGTCCGGCCGGCGCTGCTCCACATGCGCCAGCCGCGCGCCCACCAGCGGCTCGACCAGCAGCCCGTCGCGCAGGGCGGACGCGAGCGGCAGCGCCGGCGACAGCGTCGCCTCGCCGACCAGCGGCCAGGCGGCATCCACGCCGCGCAGCTCGACCAGCATGCGCCGGCCTGCCGCACCGTACAGCATCGTGCGCAGCGTCAGCGTCTCCGACAGGCGCACGCCGCGCGGGCGCAGCCAGGCGGCCAGCCCTGCCGGCAGCGGGTCCGGGCTCTCGATGCTGAGGTCGCCGCCGAGCAGGGCACGTCGCTGCGCCGCCACGCCGCCCTGGATCGCCGCGCGCAGCCCGCCGACGGTGCCGATCGCGGCGACGCCGAGGGCGAGGCACAGCAGCACGATGCGCATGCCGGCCACGCCGCCGCGCATGTCCCGCAGCGCGATGCGGAGCAGGTTCAGGATGCAGCCGCCGAGAGCCGGCCGTCGGCGACCGACAGCCTGCGGTCGCAGCGGGCGGCGAGGCGCGCGTCGTGGGTGATCAGCAGCAGCGTGGTGCCGCGGTCGCGCTGCAGCGCGAACATCAGGTCGGCGACCTTCCCGCCGGTGCGCAGGTCGAGATTGCCGGTCGGCTCGTCCGCCATCAGCAGCCGCGGACCGGGCGCGAAGGCGCGTGCCAGCGCCACCCGCTGCTGCTCGCCGCCGGAGAGCTGGCCGGGACGGTGGCCGATGCGGTGCGACAGCCCGACCTGGGCGAGGGCGTCCCCGGCGCGCGCGTTGGCATCGGTCCGTCCGGCCAGCTGCAGCGGGATCGCCACGTTCTCGAGCGCGGTCATCGTCGGGATCAGGTGGAAGGACTGGAACACGATGCCGACATGGCGGCCGCGGAAGCGCGCCCGCGCATCCTCCGACAGGCCGGCGAAATCGGTGCCGTCGATCCGGACGGTGCCGCGGCTGGGGCGCTCGAGCCCGGCCAGCAGCATCAGCAGGCTGGTCTTGCCGGAACCCGACGGACCGACGATGCCGACCGACTCGCCCGCCTCGAGGTCGAGTGCGACGCCCTGCAGGATATGCAGCGTGCGCTCCGAGTTGACCGCGTCCGGACGCGCGGGCACGCTCAGCCACAAATCCCGCGCCGCGAGCAAGGTGCGCGGCGCGCCGTCGGTCGCGGCAAGGCGGTCGGTCGCTGCATACGGGGTTGGAGGATCAGTTCCGTGCACGGTTTCTCTTTCCGGGTGTCCCGCCGCGGGGCACGCCATCCGGTAACGCGCCTGGCGCTGCTGGTTTGCCTGGTCCTGCCGATGCGGCCGGCCGCGGCGGCGCCGATCCGGATCATGGCGCTGGGCGACTCGCTCACTGCCGGCTACGGGCTGCCGCACGAGCAGGGCTTCGTCGCCCAGCTGCAGCAGGCGATCGACGCCGCGCATCTCGACGCGCGGGTGCTCGATGACGGCGTCTCCGGCGACACCTCCGCCGACGCGCGGGCGCGGCTGGACTGGGTGCTGGGCGACAACCCGGACGCCGCCATCGTCGAGCTCGGCGGCAATGACGGGCTGCGCGGGCTGCCGACGGCGCGCATGGAGCAGAATATCGATGCCATCCTCGACACGCTGCAGGCGCGCCGCCTGCCGGTGCTGCTAAGCGGCATGGTCGCACCGCCCAACATGGGCGCCGGCTACGGGCAGGAGTTCCGCGCCGCCTTCGACCGGCTGGGACGACGGCCGGGCCTGATCGTCGATCCGTTCTTCCTGCAGGACGTCGCCCTGCACGAGACGCTGGAGCAGTCCGACCACATCCACCCGAACGCGGCGGGCGTGCGGGTGATCGTGGCGCGGCTGATGCCGGACGTGCGCCGGCTGATCGCCCGTGTCCGGCATCCGGGCGCGACCCCGTGAGGCTGTTCGTCGGGCTCGACCTGCCGGATGCGCTGCGACGCCGACTGGTCGCCCTGTCGGGCAGCCTGGTCGGCGCGCGCTGGACGCCCCCCGCGAACCTGCATCTGACGCTGCGCTTCATCGGCGAGGCGCCGGCGCACGTCGCCGAGGAGATCGATCACGCGCTGGCGGCGATCCGCGGCAAGACGCTGGAGCTGACGCTGAGCGGCACCGGCATCTTCCATCGCGGCGGCCGCAACGGCGTGCTGCCGTCCTCGCTCTGGGCCGGGAT
>CAXUCM010000512.1:0-2162 GCA_964249315.1 uncultured Acetobacteraceae bacterium
TTTCTGGGCGGGTCATAAGAAGATGGTCGCCTAGCAAATATTTGGATCTGTCAGCGGTCGCGCCAGCGGGCGATCTGGCAGCGGTTGGACGTCTGACGTAGCGTCCGGGGCGGCGGGTTCAGGGATGGGCTGACGGGATGAAGTGCATTTGCTGTGGGTCCGCAGCCGTGACGGAGCGGCCGGAGGTGACGGCTCGCGGCTACCGTCGCTTCCGGTGCCGATCCTGCGGGCGGCAGTTCAACGAGCGTAGTGCTGGCGTGCTAAATCGGACCTGCCTGCCCAGCGACATCATCGCCTTCGTGGTGTTCTGCCGACCGTGCTACAGGCTGACACTCCGCGACCTGAATGAGATGTATGCGCGGCTTCAAGGATCATGATGCAGCCAGCCGCTTCTGCCGCGAGCATGGCGAGCTCCAGGATCTCCTCCGTCCTGGTCGCCGTCATAACCAGATTGTTTCCGCCGTCTCCCGTCGTGCCCGCTTCCCCAAGGTCACCCGCATCGCGCGCGACATCATGACCTCTGCCTGAACGTTCCTACTCTCGTCGTTCAATGCCAGCCTGCTGGCGCGAGAGCTGACAGAACCATCCAGCTTGCCAAGCGGCGGAGCTTCCGCTTCGGCGTTTTTAGTGGCGTAGACCTCGTATGTGGGCCGATTGAGGTTGGTCGGCTCGGTTGTCATCAGGCTCCGAGCGACAGAACCGCATCGGCGAATGCAATGGGTGCCTCTTGCGGCAAGTTATGACCAACACCCGGTAGCACCGTCTGGTGGCGCAGGTCGCCGAAGTAAGGCGCGATCTTGTCCAGCGGCTCCGGCGGATCGACGCCATCGTCGGCGCCTGCGAGCGCCACTGTAGGTGCGGTTATGCGTGGCTGCGAGGCAAGGCGCTGCTCCAAGTCGTCCAAAGTGGGGTCACCAGGGACAGCCCCGATCCGGTTGCGATAGGAGTGCAGCACCACGTCCACGAAGTCGGGGTTGTCGAACGCGACGGCAGTCTGGTCAAACGTCGCGTCGTCAAACGCCCAAGTCGGCGAGAAGTCTCTCCACAGGAACCTGCACAGGCCTTGCCGGTCTTCCGTGAGCGCCGCGTGCCCGCGGTCAGAATCGAGGTAATACCAGTACCAGTGCCGACGCTCGGCATCGGGCGTTCCCGGGGTCCTCCCGGTGTTCATACTCTGCACGTTGTACGCCGTCCCGCAGGTCACGAGGCCGCGCACGCGCTCGGGCCACAGCGCCGCGACCACACAGGCGGCTCGTCCGCCCCAGTCAAAGCCGGCCAGCGTCGCGCGCCCAATCCCCAGCACGTCGAGTAGGGCCCGTAGGTCCGAGCCAAGGGCTGCCTGCTGTCCGACCCGGAGCGTGCTGGCACTCAAAAATCGCGTTGACCCGTAGCCACGCAGGAACGGGACGATGACACGCCCGCCAGCAGCGACCAAGCGCTCGCCGGCGACGTCATAGCAGTGCACGTCGTAGGGAAAGCCATGCAGCAAGACGACTGGAGGACCCTCGGCGGGTCCTGATTCGAGGTAGGCGACGTCGAGAACGCCGGCATGCACATGTTTCATTTCTACCTCCACGTTGGTCACCCGGCTCGGTATCGCGCCAAACGACGACTCAATCCAGACCGTCCAGGCGTTGACAAGGGTCCGCGGGCCGAAATGCGAGAACTTCCGGCCGTAACCGCTCTTTTTGATGCCACCGTCGGATACGCACGGATTTGCATTTGCAAGCTGTCCCGCGGCGTCGGTGTCTCGGATTATCGAAGCCACAGGTCGAAGGAAGGTCTCCCCGTCGAACACCGTCATGCCTGGTTGCACTCCTGTCAGCAGGTTGGGCTCATAGAAGAAGCCCTCGCCCCAAATAGGATCGCCGCCGCAAAGCAGTTTCGCACCGATTGACATTCTGATCGCTCGGACTTGTGTTGCGCTATCACTTTTGAGAGCCTCGCGTGGGAGACGTCAGCTTCGCTTCAGGCCCATTGCGTTATCTACCGGAGCCCAGCACCCGGTTACGGGCCTTGCCAGCCCTCTCTCCGTGATCCGGCAGATCATTTGCTGAGAGCTGCTGTCATAAAATTTCTCACAAGGTTTGAAGTATTGCCTTTTCGGTAGGCGAGTGCCAGCGAGGCAGTCAGTGCCTGGTCCTTGATCTTGCGGAAAGACA
>CAXUCM010000513.1:0-2151 GCA_964249315.1 uncultured Acetobacteraceae bacterium
TTCCGTGAGCCGAGGCGAACGGCAAACGTTCTATACCCGTCCTGGCGTCCGGATCACGCTCGCCTGAACCTCGAACTGGATTTGTGGGATATGGCGACGGCGTGTGATGCGCCATCCGCCCGGTATACGGACCAGCTCGTCCAGGTAGCGAGAAGATAGGTGAAACCGCGAGAGTCCGCAGTCGCGCGATCACCATCAATCCATATCACCGAATTCGACATCGTGTGGTTCGTCGAAGCGAGCTTTACCAGCTGCTTGAACGGTGGTTTCGCAACGTGTTCGCGATCCTGTCTGCCAATGCTCCGATCGCTCCGGCATCCACGCTGTTGCGGCATCTCGCTTCCACCTCCGTCGCGTTCAGCCAGGGAGCGTCCGGCAATCCGTCGGACAGGACCTGACCGTCGGTCAAAGTCACGAAGATGTCGATTCGACAGGTCGGCGAATGGGTCTCGAACTCGGCAATGCCGACGATATTGCATCGCGATCAAACGTGTCAGAGCGGGATCGTCAAACCGGAGATAAGTCTCCTCATCGACGCGCCCGTAAAGGAGAGCCGAGCAGACGCCATATTGCAGGCTCATTTTCGATTGCTGAGGGCTCCGGAACGGCCCCGCGAAATCGCAGCCTGGATCGACCTTCAAACCCGGCTTCACACGGATCCCAATGTGCCGCACGAGATCGGTCGAATCAGAGCCTGTATTGCGGCGTATCCTGGGACGCGTTTGAACCGGGTGGACAGGATCCGCTCTGCCGGATCAAGCGGAGTCCCGGCGAAGGCTGCAGCGGCGCCCTCGCGAAGACCATGGGCCGCAAGAAGCCCGTCAGGGCCTTCGAGTATCTGATCCGAAGCCGTCAACCCGCTCGCAGCAAGGTCGGTAGCCAGGATCCCGCTGCTGGCGGAACGAGCCGCATGGATGAAGATCTCCTGGGTGCCTGACCAAGCCTACTGGTTGAGTCCGCTGCCGAAATCCGCGCCGAAACCCAGCGCCGATACGGTGATGTCCTCGTGAGCGCTCTTGGCTGCTGCCGACCGGCCGCGACGCCGAAGGCGCCAACCACGTCGGACGGGAGTGTCCACGGCATCAAGGCAATTCTACAGAAATCCACGAGGAAAAGAGCGACGGCTTCCTGCGCGTCAGGCGAGACTTACCGTGAAAGCTGGGCAGAGCCCTGACCCTACGCCCCCATCACCAGCGCGCTTCCGCTTCCATCGACCGCACGGCGTCGCCGTTCTCGATCCATAATTGCAGGCCAGCGCTGATGTCCTTGGCGCAAGAGCGATACGGCATGAAGTCGAACAGGGGCTTCAATCCCCGGAACCTGAACTCGCGCGGCGCCGTGCCGCGGATCGACGTGGCCAGCTCCAGCAGCTGGGTCGCCTGCAACGGCCCGTGCACGACCAGCCCGGGATAGCCTTCCGTCCGCGTCGCGTAGTCGCGGTCATAGTGGATGCGGTGCCCGTTGAAGGTCAGTGCGGAGTAGCGGAACAGCCTGACGGCATCGGCCAGCAGGTCCTCGTGCCACCGCGCCTCGTCCGGTGCCCGGGACAGCGGCGCTCCGACCGCCGGCATGGCGGACGCGGCTGCATCGCCGTCCCGGTAGACGATGTCCTGGCGCTCGCGGATCGCCAGGCCGCGTTCGGTGTGAACCTCGTGGGCCACTGCAACGAAGCACAGCACTCCGCTGCGGCCTTCCTTCAGCGTCACGTCCTCGATGCGAGACCGCCGCTCCACGACGTCGCCGACGCGGAGCCGGTCCTCGATCTGCAGCATGCCGCCCGCCCACATCCGGCGTGGCAGCGGAACCGGCGGCAGGAAACCGCCGCGCTGCGGGTGTCCGTCCGGGCCGACGAGGCGGCCGCGCGCCGCCGGGGGCGCCAGGCACCAGTGCACGGCGACCGGCGCCCTCTCCCCGGGAACCGGTTCCGGTCGGTCCATATCCAGGGTCGCGGCGAGCTCACGGACCAGCCGCACCGAGACCACGTCGTGCGCGGTATCGGTGCGGCCGACCCAGCTTCTCAGATGGTCGATATCGAGCGATCGCGGAGACATCACGTCAGGTTCGGGCCTCTCCGATTCTACCAAGGCACAGGTACTTGATCTCGAGGTAGTTCTCGATGTCGTAGCGCGACCCCTCGCGTCCCAGTCCGGA
>CAXUCM010000514.1:0-2144 GCA_964249315.1 uncultured Acetobacteraceae bacterium
ACCCTGGTGCGGTCGACGCGGCCGACGGCGTTGATGCTGCGCATGACCCGCAGCGGCATGATCGAGGTGCTGGCGCAGGACTATATCCGCACCGCCCGCGCCAAGGGCCTGTCGCGCCGGGCCGTGCACCTGCGCCACGGGCTGCGCAACATGCTGGGGCCGATCGTCACCCTGCTCGCGCTCACCATCGGCAGCCTGATCGGCGGCGCGGTGATCACCGAGACGGTGTTCGACTGGCCCGGGCTCGGCCGGCTGCTGGTCGAAGCGGTGCGGCTGCGCGACTACCCGGTGATCCAGGCGATGACCCTGCTGGCGGTGCTGGCGGTGGTGCTGGCCAACCTGCTGGGCGAGCTGGCGGTGCTGTGGCTCGACCCGAGGCTGCGGCTCGGGTGAGGATGCTGCGACGGCGGCCCAACCTCTCGATCGGCATCGCGATGGTGGGGGTGCTGCTGCTGCTCGCCGCCCTGCCGCACGTGCTGCTGCCGGCCGACCCGCTGGCGCAGGACCTCTACCACACCCTGCAGCCGCCCTCCTGGAAGCACCCGTTCGGCACCGACGCGTTCGGCCGCGACACCCTGTCCCGGGTCGTCGCCGGCGCGCGCATCTCGCTGCTGGAGATCGCAGGCAGCGTCGGCCTCGCCTGTGCCGTCGGCGTGCCGCTCGGCCTTGCCGCGGGCTATGCCGGCGGCCTGCTGGACGGGGCGGCGATGGCGGTGGTCGACGTGCTGTACGCGTTTCCCGGCCTGGTCCTCGCCATCCTGGCCGTCGGCATCCTCGGCGAAAGCCTGCTCGACACCATCCTGGCGGTGGCGCTGTTCTCGCTGCCGGTCTACGCGCGGCTGAGCCGCAACCTGGCGCAGGCATTGCGCGGCGCCGGCTTCGTCGAGGTGTCGCGCATGCTCGGCGCCACCCCGGTGCAGGTGGTGAGCCGTCACATCCTGCCCGCGGCGCTGCCGCCGATCCTGCTGCAGGCGACGCTGACCGCGGGCACGGTCGTGCTGGCCGCCGCCAGCCTGTCGTTCCTCGGGCTGGGCGCGCAGCCGCCGACGCCGGAATGGGGTGCGATGATGAGCGACGGCCGCAACTATGTCGGTGCCGACCTCTACCCGTCGCTGTTCCCGGGCCTGGCGATCGCCTTCGCCGTGCTGGGATTCGACCGCCTCGGCGAGGGCGTGCGCGACCTGCTCGACGGACGTTGAGCGCGATGTCGGCCTGCTCCCTGTGCGCCGACATCGGCGGCTCGTTCATCCGGATGGCGGCGCTGGACCAGGGCGGTACGGTGCTGGCGCGAGCGCGCGCGGCAACGCCCGCCGACGATTTCGAGGGCTTCGTGGCGACGCTGGACCGCTTCGCGCGCACGCAGGACCCCGACGCTGCGCTTCCGCTCGGCCTGTCGCTGGCCGGCGTGTTCGATCCCGCGAGCGGCCGCGCGCGATGCGCCAACATCCCGTGCCTCACCGACAGGCCGCTCGCCGCGATGCTGTCCGACCGGCTCGGCCGGCGCGTGTCGATCGCCAACGAAGCCGACTGCTTCGCGCTCGGCGAGGCGCATCGGGGCGCCGGACGCGACCGGACCATCGTGTTCGGCGTGATCCTCGGCACCGGCGTCGGCGGCGGGCTGGTGATCGACGGCCGGCTCGTGCGCGGCGGCGGCGGCTATGCCGGCGAGTGGGGCCATGCGCCGGTGGTGCCGGACCTCCCGGACGCGCCCTGTTTCGATTGCGGCTGCGGCCAGCGTGGATGTCTCGACACGATCGGCGGGGCGCGCGGCCTCGAGCGGCTGCATCGCCTGCTGCATGGCCGGACGGCGTCGAGTGCGGCGATCGTCCGCGCCTGGACCGAAGCGGATGCGGCGGCGACACGCACGATCTCGGTGCAGATCGACTGGATGTCGCGCTTCCTGGCCCTGGTGGTGAACACCGTTGGCGCCGACATCGTGCCGGTCGGCGGCGGCCTCGGTGCGATCGAGCCCCTGGTTCGGCAGCTGGACGCGGCGGTGCGCGCGCGGATCCTGCGACGGACGGATCGGGCGCTGGTGGTGCCTGCGCATGATCCGGCCGATGCGGCTTTGTTCGGTGCGGCGCTGCAAGGCCAGGGGGGGGGCCAGGACCACCGCAAGGCGGCGGCGTTCTAAACACGTTAGT
>CAXUCM010000515.1:0-2131 GCA_964249315.1 uncultured Acetobacteraceae bacterium
GCGGTGCGCCGGCCCGACCAGGGCGATGCGGGCGCAGAACAGCGCGTAGTCGTGCACGTGGATGTCGTAGGCGAGACCCAGCCGCTCGCACAGCAGCCGCAACGCCGGGACGTGGCCGAGCCAGTGGTGCCACTCGGCGTGCAGCAGCCCTTCCTCGCCGAGCAGCGCCGCCAGCGCGTCCATCTCGTCCGGCAGGCGGTAGCGCAGGTTGGGATAGGACGGCGCGTCCTCCCCCGGCTCGCCTGGCATCCCGGGCGGCCTTTCGGTCGGCAGTTCGAGCCGGCACCCGTCGCCGCCGTCCGGACGCAGCAGGATCGGCCGGATCCCGCGCCCGGCCAGCGCCTGCGCCCGCGCCTGCACCACCCGCTCGACGCCGCCCGCCTGCGCGTGGGTGATCAGCAGCACCGCACGCGGCGGCGAGGCGCGTGACGCGCGCAGGCGCAGCACGTCGAGGCGGCGCCGTGCTCCGGCGAACGGATCGCGCGCGATGTGCGCCTGGATCAGCGCGTCGTAGCCGGGATGCAGCCGGTTCAGGGTCTCGAGGTTGCGTCGCATCAGCGCGGTGCGCGCGGCGCCGAACGAGACGTTGCCGATATGGCCGACATAGGCGCCGGGCACGCCGACATGGCGCCAGCCGAGATGGCGCGCGCGCAGGCAGAAATCGTTCTCCTCGCCGTAGCCCTGCGCGAACAGGTCCTCGCGCAGCGGCCCGGTCTGGACCAGGCAGTCGCGGCGGACATACATGCAGAAGCCGTTGCCGGTCGGCACCTCGATCGGCGGCAGCCCGGCCCAGGCGCGGGCGGCGAGCGCCATCAGCCGGGCGGTGCCGTCCCGGTCCGGGACCGGGTTGCGCCGCGTCGCGGACGGATAGCTCAGGATGCTGGCATCGTTGGAGAGGGGCGTCGCGGTGCCGATATCGGCGGCGTGGTAGGCGGCCGCGCGCAGCGCCTCGATCCAGCCGGGCGCCACCAGCGTGTCGCTGTTGAGCAGCACCACGTCGCGGTCCGCGCAGGCGGCAATGCCGCGGTTGGCGCTGCGCGGGAAGCCCTGGTTCCGGTCATGGCGCAGCAGCACGATGCTGCCGGCCGCCGCCAGCTGCGCCAGCGCCTCGCTCAGGGCGGGTTCGGGCGAGGCGTCGTCGACGACCACCACCCGGCAGCCGGGCGGCATGGTGGCGCGTACGCCCTCGATGCAGGCGAGCGTGCGACGCAGGTGCCGGAACACCGGGATCACCACGTCGAAGTCGGGGCACGGCGCCCGGCTCGCCGGCGCGGTGCCGACGAAGCCGGCCGGAACCGGCTTCATCCGGCCGCGACGCGAGCGCAGCAGCCCCGGATCGATCGGGCTGCCGATCAGCGCGGTGCCGTCCGCGGCTACCAGCCGGATCGGCCCGTCCGGCAGGTGGCAGCGGGCCAGCTGCAGGCGGCGCGGCCGCGCCAGCGGCGTGTCGCTGTCGATGCGTTCGGCGAACGCCGGCAGGCGCAGCCGGCGACGGCTGCCGTCCGCGGCCTCGATGGCGAGCACCGGCACCCGCTCCGGTTCGCCCGGATGCCACAGCCAGCCCTGCAGCCCGTCCGCGTCGGCCTCGACGAAGCCCTCGCTGCGCAGGACGGTGCGGACCGCGATCGGACTGCCCAGCAGCGGGGTGCCGTCGCGTTCCACCTCGATCCGCAGTCCCCGCCGCCAGCCCGCCGGCAGGCCGTGCGCGATGCGCCTGCCGTCGAGCCGCACCGCGATGCCGGGCGCCGCGAACGCATCCGCCCCGTCGACCAGCAGGCGGCCGTGCCCGCTCAGGCCGCACCAGCCGAGCCACATCGCCTGTCGCGCCACCTGCTGCATCATCGTCGCCAGCGCCGGATCGGGAGCGTGGCGCGACAGCGCCTGGTGCAGCGCGGCTGCGGCTTCGTCCGGGTCGCCGAGCGCCCGATGGGCGACCGCGAGCGCGGTCCAGCCCTCGCGGAAATCGAACCGGCGCAGCAGCGAGCGCAGCAGCGAGATCGCGCCCTCGGCGTCGCCGCCGGCGAGACAGGCGAGGGCGAGGGCGACGTCGACCGGCACGGCGCCGCCGCTGATCCGGCGTGCCCGCTCGAGCCAGCGTCGGGAAGCCAGCGCGTCGCCGGCAGTACCGGCC
>CAXUCM010000516.1:0-2125 GCA_964249315.1 uncultured Acetobacteraceae bacterium
CCTCCTTGACGTCGCCCGGCGCAGAACCGCGACGCTCGGGCAGGTGAGCCTCGTCCAGGCAGACGCCCAGACCCTGGGACTGCGGGACGGGTGCCTGGACGCGGTGTTCTCCCGCTTCGGGGTGATGGGTGTCAGGCGACAGGGTAAACCCATCCACTGGCGACATCAGGAACCCATCCACCCTGCGTAGCAGGGAGAGG
Organism: uncultured Acetobacteraceae bacterium; assembly: GCA_964249315.1. Lineage (GTDB taxonomy): Bacteria > Pseudomonadota > Alphaproteobacteria > Acetobacterales > Acetobacteraceae > Lichenicoccus. The sequence continues at coordinate 201 of CAXUCM010000516.1, forward strand.
CGATTTGACGGATCGACTGGACGTTTTTCCGCCCGGCAGGGATGGGCGGAGACAGGTGATGAGGACGCCGGACGAGGTGGCGGCGATGCAGCGGCTCCATGGTCTTGGCTGGGGCACGCGGCGGATCGCGGCCGAGATCGGGTGCAACCGGGAGACGGTGCAGCGGTATCTGGCGGCGGTTGGCTGGGCGCCGTGCCGGGTTCCAACCCGCCCCAGCCTGCTGGCGGGGCACGCGGCCTGGGTTGCGGAGCGGCTGCGGCGTCACCGGGGCAACGCGGACGTGGTGCGCCAGGAGCTGGCGTCCGAGCTGGGCATCGTGGTCAGCCTGCGCACGGTGGAGCGGGCGGTGTTGCACCTTCGGCGCGAGCTTGCGGCGGAGGCGCTGGCGACGGTGCGCTTCGAGACGCCGCCCGGCCGCCAGCTGCAGATCGACTTCGGCCAGCGCCGCGTCGCGATCGAGGGCGAGGACCTGGGCAAGGTGTTCCTGTTCGTGGCCACGCTGGGCTATTCGCGGCGGGTCTACGCCCGGGCGTTCCGGCACGAGCGGCAGTCGGCCTGGCTGGAGGGGATCGAGGGGGCGTTCCGCCACTTCGGGGGTCTGCCGGGCGAGCTGCTGCTCGACAACGCGCGCACCCTGGTCAAGCACCACGACGCGGCGACGCGAGAGGTTGAGTTCACCGACCGGCTGCACGCGTTTGCCCGCTACTGGGATGTGCGGCCGATCGCCTGCGCGCCCTACCGCGCGCGCACCAAGGGCAAGGACGAGCGCGGCGTCGGCTACGTCAAGCACAACGCCATCGCCGGGCGGCGCTTCCTTTCGTGGGGCGCCCTGGAGGCGCACCTGGCCTGGTGGATGCGCGAGGTGGCCGATCAGCGGGTGCACGGGACGACGGGCGAGGCGCCGATCGCTCGGTTCGTGCGCGAGGAGGCCGCGGCCCTGCGGCCGTTGAACGCCCGACCGCCGTTCCATCAGCTGCGCGAGCTGACCCGCAAGGTGCAAAACGACGCCTGCGTGGACGTGGACACCAACCACTACAGCGTACCGTGGACGCTGATCGGCGCCGAGGTCAGCGTGGTGGTCGGCGACGCCCAGGTCCGCATCCATCACGCGGGGCTCGAAGTGGCCCGCCACGACAAGCGATTGGGTCGCCGCGAGCGCGTCGTCGATCGTGCCCACCTGCACGGCATCGTGCCGTGTCGCCCGGACCCGGCCAGCGACACCGACGAGGTGGCCCCACCGAGCATGCTGCCCGGCACCGAGTTGCTCCGGCCCTTGGCCGAGTACGAGCAGGTGGCGGGAGGCGGCTGGTGAGCGCCGAGGTGGACGCGCTGCCGGACATGCTGGCGCGGTTGAAGCTCGTGGCGATGCGCGACCGGCTTGATGGTTTGCTGGACGAGGCGGCGCGCGGCGACCTGTCGCTGCGCGAGACGTTGGCATTGCTGTGCCGGGCTGAGGTGTCGCACCGCGAGGAGCGGCGCATCCAGATGGGGACCGGGATCGCCAAGTTTCCGCACCAGCGGACGCTGGAGGGGTTCGACTTCGCGGCCCAGCCCTCGCTCGATGCCAGGCAGGTGCGCGACCTGGCCGCCTGCCGCTGGGTGGCCAACGGCGACGCGCTGCTGATCCAGGGGCCACCGGGCGTGGGCAAAAGCCACCTGGCCATCGCCCTCGGGCGCGAGGCGATCCGGCACGGTTACTCGGTGCTGTTCACCTCGGCGACGGCGCTGGTGACCACGCTGGTCCGGGGGCATGCGGAGGGGAGGCTGGAGCAGCGGCTGGCCCAGTTGGCCAAGCCGAAGCTGCTGATCGTGGACGAGTTCGGCTACCTGCCGTTCGAGCCCGCGGCCGCGCACCTGCTGTTCCAGCTCGTCAGCCGCCGCTACGAGCGGGGCAGCATCCTGATCACCTCCAACCGCGCCGTGGG
>CAXUCM010000517.1:0-360 GCA_964249315.1 uncultured Acetobacteraceae bacterium
TGGTGGAGGGGGTTGGATTCGAACCAACGTAGGCGTACGCCAGCGGATTTACAGTCCGCCCCCTTTAGCCACTCGGGCACCCCTCCGGCCGGCAGCGGACTAGGGCCGAACGCGATCCCTGTCAACGCTCGGCGCCCGCCACTATAACGCGCCGATGCGATCCAGACCGCCCGCACGACCGCGATCCGCCCCGACGGCCTCCGGCGGCGGCATCTGGCTGTACGGGCTGCACAGCGTCGCCGCAGCGTTGCGCAACCCGCAACGCCGCTTGCGTCGCCTGCTGCTTGCCGAGGAGGCGCAGGCCAGCTTGTCGGCCCGCCTCGGCATCGATCGCGGCACGCCCTGGCCGGTCGCGGTCGA
>CAXUCM010000517.1:370-2123 GCA_964249315.1 uncultured Acetobacteraceae bacterium
GTGCCGCCCTGCTCGCCGACCCGCTCGCCCCGCCCCCGCTGGAGCTGGTGCTGCTGCGTCCAGGTCCGCTGCTGGTGCTCGACCAGGTCAGCGATCCTCGCAATGTCGGCGCGGTGCTGCGATCCGCCGCCGCCTTCGGCGCGGCCGGGGTGATCGTGCAGGACCGCCATGCGCCGGAGGAGACCGGCGCGCTGGCCAAGGCGGCCTCCGGCGCGCTCGAGACGATGCCGCTGCTGCGCGCCGTCAACCTGTCGCGCACGCTGGTGGCGCTGAAGGCGGCCGGCCTATGGACCGTCGGCCTGGATGCCGGCGGCGGCATCCTGGACGGCGGCGCCTTCAAGGGCCGGCGGGTGGCGCTGGTGCTCGGCGCCGAGGGCGAGGGGCTGCGCCGGCTGACGCGCGAGACCTGCGACGAGGTCGCCGGGCTTCGCATGCCCGGACTTGCCAGCCATGGCGGGATCGAGAGCCTGAACGTGTCGAACGCTGCCGCGGTGGCGCTCTACGAGATGATCCGCGCCTCAGCCTAGCCGGGTGCAGAAGCGCACCAGCGGCTCGCCCACGGTCAACGCCGGCACGCCGTCGCGGAACGGCGCGTAGTGCGGCGTCCGCTGATGCGTCTCGAAGGCGGCGCGGTCGTCATAGACCTCGTACAGCACGATCCGGTCCGACGATCCCTCCGGCTGCACCGCGTCGAAATGCTGGCAGCCGGGCTCGTTGGCCACCGAGTCGCGCGCATCCGCCCGGGCGATCGCGAGGAATGCGTCCAGGCAGCCGGGCCGGATGGTGAATTCGGCGATCACCACGAACGCGGTCTTCGGGTCTTCGGTCATGCCTTGCTCCTGTCGTGCACTCGAGCGTGCCTCACTGCACGATCTCGATCGGGTCTCCGAGCCGGACCCGGCCCGTGCCGAGCGGCACCAGGTTCAGCCCGAACACGATGCCCTCGGGCCGGCGATTGAGCCGGGCCAGGGTGGAAAGCGGCTCGCCCGGATCGGGTTTCTCGCCGCTGCGCTGATCGATCGTGGTGACCACGCAGCGCACGCAGCGCGTCGGCCCGCGGAACCGCACCTCGCCGATGCGCAGCACCTGCCAGTCGTCCTCGGCCCAGGCCGGCGCGCCGGCGACGACCAGGTTGGGCCGGAACCGGTCCATGCCCACCGGTCTGGCCAGCGCCGCGTTCAGGCTCGCGAGCGAGCCCTCGCCGGTCAGCAGCACCGGGAAGCCGTCGGCGAAGGAGACGTGATCGCCCGGATGCGCGTCCGCCGGCTCGATCGGCCTGGCCCGCGCATCGTCGAGGAACACCAGCCGGCAGGGCCGGCCGAGCTGCCGGCTCAGCCAGCCATCCGCGGCCTCGCCGGCCCGCGCCGCATGCAGCCGGCTGCGCCAGACGGTGACCTCGAGCCGCTCGCCGCCGGGCGCCGGACGCGCCACAAGCAGGCGGTCCCGGCCGGACCCGAGCACCAGGCCGTCCGGCTGCAGGCGCGCCGCGATCCGGGCCAGGCCGGGCACCTGGCGCTGGCTGAGGAAGCGTCCCTGCGCATCGACCAGCATCCAGCGACGGTCGCCGGCCAGCCCGCACGCCTCGACCGCCGCATCCCGCACGCCGATGCCGCGCAGTCCCTTCACCGGGTAGAGGAACAGGCCGCTCAGCCGCATCCATCGCCTCCTTCGTCGCGCCTGGAAGTCGGGGCTCCGCCCCGAGCCCCGCCAAAGGCGTCGCCTTTGGAAACCTCTTACAAATGGATTCTCAAGG
>CAXUCM010000518.1:0-2113 GCA_964249315.1 uncultured Acetobacteraceae bacterium
CTGTGGATCCGCTTCTTCCTGCTCGCGGTGTTCGCGACGATGTACGTGCGCGACCATGCACGGCCGGTGTTCCACGAAGCCCTCGGGCTGGATCCCACCGCCTACGACATGCAGGTGTTCCGCGTCACCCAGGAGATCTGCCGACAGGTGTTCCCGGTGGCGCTGGCGCTCGACGATCCGCGCTTCCGTGCCGGCATGGAGCGGTTCCGTCGGATCACCGTGGCGATGGGCGCGGCGCGCGCCCGCGGCGGCCTGTCGTCTCGGATCAAGCGCGGCGCGCTGACGCTGGCGGCGGGTGCGAACTTCCTGCGCGTCTATGCCCTGCCGGTGCATCGCAACGCGATGCCGCACGACGTGCGGCTGGCTCCCTCCTGGTAGGTCGTCGATGATGGCTCTCTACGTCCTGCCGGCGCTGTTCGCGCTGTTCGTCTGGTGGTTCAGCACCGGGCTGATCATGTATCTCGACGGGCTGCCGCGTCGCACCTTCCGCTGGAGCATGCTGGGCGCCACGGCGCTGTTCGCCGCCTCGCTGTGGGGGTTGTCGGCGAGCTGCACCGATCTTTCCACGCGCGGCGCCTACTGCGCCTTTTCCTGCGGGCTGCTCGGCTGGGGCTGGCAGGAGATCTCGTTCTACATGGGCTTCGTCACCGGCCCGCGTCGCGCGCCCTGCGCGGAAGGCTGTCGCGGCTGGCGCCATTTCGGCCATGCGATCCAGACCAGCCTGTGGCACGAGCTGGCGATCATCGCCTCCGCGATCGCGGTCGCCGCGGTGACCCGGCACGGCCAGAACCAGGTCGGGCTGTGGACCTTCATGGTGCTGTGGTGGATGCACCAGAGCGCCAAGCTCAACGTGTTCCTGGGCGTGCGCAACCTCAACGAGGAGTTCCTGCCGGATCACCTGCAGTTCCTGCGCTCGTTCCTGACGAAGAAGTCGATGAACCTGCTGTTCCCGGTCTCGGTGACGGTATCGACGGTGATCCTGGTGCGCCTGGTCCAGGCGGCGACCGCAACGCACGCAACCCGGTTCGACGCGATCGGCTTCAGCTTCCTGGCCACGATGATGGGCCTCGCCATCCTCGAGCATTGGCTGCTGATGCTGCCGCTGCCGGCCGCGGCACTCTGGGGCTGGAGCCTGAAATCGCGCAAGCAGGTCTCGCCGTTCGAGATCGAGGTGGTCGCCGGCTTCCTCGGCGCCGGCAAGACCACCTTCCTGCGCCACGCGATGGCCGCCGCGGTTCCGGACGGCCGCACCGTGGTGCTGGTCAACGATTTCGCTGCCGTCGGCGTGGACGGCGCTCTGCTGCGCGAGCGCGGCGCCGACGTGGTCGAGTTGCCGAACGGCTGCATCTGCTGCTCGCTGAAGCAGGACCTGGCGGCGCAGCTGAAGGGCATCGTGGCCGAACTCTCGCCCAGGCGCGTGCTGATCGAGCCCAGCGGCGTCGCCGATCTTGCCGCCCTGCTCGGCGTGCTGTCGCAACCCGCCCTCGCGCCGATGGTGCGCTCGCTGCACGTCACCACGCTGCTCGATGCCGGCGCCTTCCTTCGCGACTACGCCCGCATGACCGCGCATATCGAGGCGCAGGCGCGGCTGGCGACGGTGCTGGTGATCAACAAGACCGACCTGGTCAGTCCGGCCACCGTCGGCATGATCGAGACCACCCTGCGCACGGTCAATCCGGCCGGCCAGATCATGCACGCCACCTACGGGATCGCCGCTCCTGCGGCCCCCCGGCCGGCGTCGGTGATCCGGCCCGTGCAGGCGCACGACCATGACGATCACCACGGTCACGACCACGACCATCACGCGGGCTGTGGTTTCGCCTCGTGGAGCGGCACCCTCGAGGGCGATTGCGGGACCGCGCGCCTCGCCGACCTGCTCGACGATGTCAGTCTGGGCGCCTACGGTCAGATCGAGCGGCTGAAGGGGATCGCGCGGGCGGATGGCGGCTGGATCCGCTTCGACGTCGCCGGCGGCCGCGCCAGCATGGCCGCGTTCGCGCCGCGCGCGGACGAGGCGCCGCGCGTGGTCGCGATCGGCCATGGGCTGCAGGAGATCCGCCTGCAGGCGGCGTTCGATGCCTGCGCCGACCAGCCGCAGGAGGCAACGGCGTAG
>CAXUCM010000519.1:0-2113 GCA_964249315.1 uncultured Acetobacteraceae bacterium
CGGCGGCGAGCAGGCCGGCGCTGAGCAGGCCGGCGGCGAGCAGCAGGCTGGCGGCGCGCGGCGCGCGGGAGGTGCCGCGCGTCAACGCTGCCGCAGCCCGAACATCCGCCGCCACCAATGCGTCGGCGGCGCCGTGTGTCCGCCCTCCTCGGGCAGTGCCGGCATCGCTGCCGGCACGATCTCGGGCAGCGCGGCGGCCGAAGCGCGGTCGGTATGCGACGCGTAGTAGCCGAACAAGGCGATCAGCGCCTGTGCGCCGGAGAGGATGTCCTGCGTCGCGAAGATCGTGTGCATCGCCGGGACGTAAAGCGCCGGCGCACCGTCGGACGGCGTCAGCAGGTAGAGCGCGGCGTCGGCGACGGCGTCGTGGAAGCGTTGCGCGCGAGCCAGCCCGTCGCCGCCCGGCTCGAAGGATTCCTGGACGGCGAGCAGGGCGGCATCGAAGGGCGAGGCGAGCATCGCCGCCCCGGTGTCCGCGGCCGGTGCCACGTCGAGGCTGTGCCGGATCAGGCCGGAGGAGAGCTGCCGCCCGGCGGCGCTGTAGTGCGTGCTGGTCGCCTCGAGGCGGTCGGCCAGGACGATGTCGGGCGGCGACATCGCCCGCTCGACCACCAGCCCGATCATCTCGCGCACGAAGCTCGGGTTGATGCCGTCGAAGCTGTGGCTCGAGGCGGCGACGGCGGGCCGTGCGGCACACAGGCTCTGATCGTAGATGTCGTGCAGCAGCGGCGTGAGCCGGGATGCGAGCTGGTCGCTCTGTGCCGCACTGAAATGCCGGCAGCTATGGGTGATGAAGTCGAGCTCGTCGGTCAGGTACCAGACCGCGTCCTGGCCGCCCTCGGCGTCGTTGTGCAGCTCGAGCAGGTGGAACGGCGACAGGCCGCTCTGCAGCCCGACCGGATACCAGCCCGGTTGCAGGCTCGAGACCGGGCGGCCGCCCTGGGTGATCGGATACAGGATCCCGTCGCGGTCGGCGACCTGGTAGATCCCGTCCTGATGCAGCACTGGCCAGCCCGGCAAGCCGATTCTCCGTCTCCCGACCGCAGCGAACGCTACAAATCCTGCGCCGGTCGCACAAGCACGGGAGCCGGCGGGTCAACCGCTGCCTTGGACGCTTTCGCGCGCGAAGCGGAAGTCGAGATTGCAGAACTCGCAGGTCATGACGATGTCGCCGCCGATGGTCATGTGGTCGAGATCGTTGGCGGGAAAGCCCTCGAGGATGCCGGCGAGGCGGGCGCGCGAGCAGCGGCAGCCATAGGCCAGCGCCCGCGGCCGGTCGGCGGCGACGCCTTCGGTATGGAACAGCCGGAACAGCAGGTCCTCGGACGGCAGGCGGTCGTCGAGCAGCTCGTCGTCGCTCAGGGTCGCCGCCAGCATCAGCGCGGTGCGCCAGCTCTCGCGGGCCGCCTTGTCCTCGACGGGCGCCTGCGCCCCGGCATCGGGGTCGGGGGGCACGCCGCCGTGATGGGCGATCCGCTCGAGGATCAGGGCGGCGGCGCGCCAGCCCGCCTCGGTGCGTCGGCACGCCAGGCGGACCGCGCAGTCATGCTGTTCCGAGGTCTCGAAATAGTGCTGCGCCATCGCCGCCAGCGTATCGCCCTCGATGGCGACGATGCCCTGATGCGGCTGCGTCGTGCCGGAACTGCCGCCCTGGTCGACGGTGAAGGCGAAATAGCCGCGGCCCAGCAGGGTCGAGGCGAGCGGCTGGGTGTCCACGCCCAACAATACGGCGCAACGCTCGGCGTCCGCACGCACGTAGAAGCGCAGCGCGCCGGCATCGGTGCAGTCGGCGAGCAGCATCGAGACCGGCCCGTCGCCCTTGGCCTGCAGGCTGAAGGTGCCGCGATATTTCAGCGCCGAGGCGAGGCCCGCGGCCAGCGCCAGCGCCTCGCCGGCGAGACGGGTCACCGGCTCCGGATTGTCGTGACGCGTGAGCAGCGCGTCGGCAAGCGGGCCGAGCCGGACCAGGCGTCCGCGCACCGGCCGCGCCGGCAGGTAGAACGGGGTGATGCCGCGCGGCACCACGATGTCGGGCACGTCCGGGCGGTTGCTGTCGAGAAAGGCGGGGGTGTCGACCATGCCGCCAAGATAGGCAGCGGCACCGGCAATCACC
>CAXUCM010000520.1:0-2112 GCA_964249315.1 uncultured Acetobacteraceae bacterium
GTGTTGTCGGAGATGATGGGCGCGGAGACGCTGGTGCAGATCACGGTCGGCAGCCAGGAGCTCTCCATGCTCGTCGATGAGAGCCAGACCTTCGACGGCAGCGGCACGCTGCACGTGACGTTCCGGCGCGACCGGCTGCATCTGTTCGACAGATTGACCGAGCGCCGCTTGCACGGAGGGTGAAGGCCAGGGTTCTGCCCTGGACCCGCTCAAGGCTTAGCCTTGAGAATCCATTTATCAGAGGTTTCCGAAGGCGAGCCTTTGGCGATCGAGCCGCGAAGCGGATTGATGGGGGCGGAGCCCCGATCCTAGGCGCCTTGACGCCGCCTCCTGGCGGTCGCATGACGACGGCCATGACCGGGGTGTCCGCACGCGCGGGCTGAGATCACACCCGTCGAACCTGATCTGGGTCATTCCAGCGAAGGGAGGCATATCGGTGGCGACCCTTCATCCGTTCCCCGTGCGCCCGGGGACGGTGCTGCTCGCGGGCGTCCTCGCCGGCACGCCGGCGCTCGCCCAGATCGCCGGCGCGCCCGGCGCCGAACAGATCGTGGTGACCGGGCAGGGCGCCTTCGACAGCGCCGACGGCGTGCTCGGCACCGCGCCCGGCGGCGGCCTGATCGCGCCGCGGACGGAGGCGCAATCGGTCAGCGCGGTCTCGCGCGATTTCATCGCCCGCCAGGCGCCGACCGAGAACGCGTTCCAGCTGGTCTCGCTGCTGCCCGGCGCCAACGCCGCCACCGCCGATCCGCTCGGCTTCTCGACGCAGACCCAGCTCAGCGTGCGCGGGCTCGGACAAGACGAGATCGGCACCCTGCTCGAGGGCATGCCGCTCAACGATGCCGCGTTCTACGACTCCTACCCGTCGCAGTTCGCCGACACCGAGAACATCGACGAGATCTCGCTCAAGCAGGGCTCTGCCGACCTGGATGCGCCGCTGCTGAACGCCGCCGGCGGCGTGCTCAGCCTGACCCTGCGCGATCCGGCCGACCATCCGGGCGGCTTCGTCGATGCCTCGTACGGCTCGTATCACAGCAACCGCGAATTCATTCGTCTGGAGAGCGGCACGCTCGGCGCCTCCGGCCTGCGCGCCGCGCTGTCCTACTCGCATGCCACCTCGGACAATACCATCGGCTCCGGGCGGAACGCCCGCCAGCACGTCGACCTCAAGCTGGTGCGCGACTGGGCCGACGGCGACCACGTCTCGCTGCTGCTCACCTGGCACGACGCGACCACCACCTCCTACGTCCAGCCCGACCTGCAGGCCTGGCACCAGTACGGGCGCTCGAACAGCTATGACGGCACCTTCACGCCCGGGGATGCGAACTACTGGCGGCTGTACCAGGACCCGTACCGCCTGGTGTACGCGTCGATGCCGTCCCGCTTCACGCTCGCCGCCGGGCTGCACCTGACGGTCACGCCGTATGCGCAATACGGCTACGGCAACTCGCCGGGCGGCACCCTGCTCGCCACCAGCGGACTGTATCAGGGCAGCCAGCCGGTTGCCGGCAGCATCGCCCTGCCGGGCGCGGCGAGCGGCGTCGCCGCGGTGATCGCCGACTACCGGGCGCAGACCTGGCGCGCCGGCCTGGTCCCCGAGCTGCATCTCGATCTCGCCCACCAGCAGCTGACCGTCGGCGCCTGGTACGAGTATGTCGACGAGCACGACACGCAGCCGTTCGGCGCGCTCGGCAGCGACGGCACGCCGACCGACATCTGGGCGGAACGGCCGGGCAGCGTGATCAAGCTGCCGGACGGACGCACGCTGCTCGCCTCCGACACCCACATGATCGCGCAGACCAACGCGATCTTCGCGAGCGACCGGATCGCGCTCGCGGGCGGCCGCGTCACCCTGGATCTCGGCTTCAAGGAGGCGCTGCTGTCGCGCGACGGCTGGAACGCGCTGCCCGGTGCGCAGTATCGCAGCGGCCTGAACGACGCCGAATCGCTGCCGCGCCTGGGCGTCGACTGGCGTCTCGATCGCGCCTGGCAGGTGTTCGCCAACGTGACCACCAATTTCCGCGCGCCGGCGCAGAGCGCCCTGTTCGCCACCACCGATCCGTCCAGCGGCAGCATCGCGAGCGAAGCCGCCACCGATCTGCGGCCAGAATA
>CAXUCM010000521.1:0-2110 GCA_964249315.1 uncultured Acetobacteraceae bacterium
GGGCGCGGGACCGGACAGCGAACGGCGTGCCGCGGCGCCGGCGGTGCTGACACCGCTCAACCGCCTCTGGTTCCGCTTCGGCCTGCTGCTCGGGCGCGTCACCAACCCGCTGGTCATGGGGGTGCTGTTCTTCGCGGTGATCGTGCTGAAGTCGCTGCAGACGCTGCCGCGCGGCCCGATCGAGGCGGCCTATCTCGACCGGGCCTCGGTCTGGCAGATCCACTGGTTCATCAGCATGCGCGCGCTGCGCGGCACCATCATCGCGATGTTCTTCGTCAAGGCGGTGGAGAGCCTGCGTTCGTTCGACCTGATCTACACCATGACCGCGGGAGGCCCCGGCATCGCCACCGAGACGCTGGATCTCTACGCCTATCAGGTCGGCATCGGCATCTCCGGCCGGTTGTCCTACGCCGCCGCGATGAGCGTGCTGCTGACCGTGGTGACGACGATCCTGTTCTCCATCGTCTGGCGCCGGACACGTCGGTGGAGCTGAGACGTCGGCGGCCGGAGAGCGCGCTGATCGCGGCGGCGTTCTTCGCCGTGGCCCTGTTCCCGGTGGCCTGGGCGTTGCTGAGCTCGTTCAAGTCGCTCAAGGATATCGTCTCGCCGGTGCCGGTGCTGTGGTTCCGGCCGACGCTGCAGAACTATCTCGACGTGATCGCCACACCCGCCGTGCAGATGGGCATCCTCAACAGCGTCGTCGTCGTCGGCGGCTCGGTGGCGATCGGGATCGTCCTGGGCTGGCCCGCCGCCTACGCGCTCGCCCGGCTGTCCGGACGCAGCAAGGACGAGCTGCTGTTCTACGTGCTCTCGATCCGGTTCATGCCTCCGGTGGCGATCGCCATCCCGTTCATGGCGCTGTATGTCGATCTCGGCCTGAACGATACGCGGCTCGCGCTGATCCTCACCTACAGCCTGGTCACCATCTCCACGATCGTGTGGATGTCGATCCCGGCCTTCGAGCGTGTCCCCGTCGAGATCGAGGAGGCGGCCGAGCTGGACGGCTACGGTCCGTTCGCGGTGTTCTGGCGGATCGCGCTGCCTCTAGCCTCGCCCGCCCTGATCGGCGGCGTGCTGTTCACCTTCGTGGTGATCTGGAACGAGCTGCTCATCGCGCTCATCCTGACCGCCCGCAACGTCACCCTGCCTGTGGTGGCGTCGAGCTTCAGTACGCTGGGCATGGAGGTGCCCTGGGGCGTGATCAACGCCTCCGCGATCCTGCTCTGTCTTCCGCCGCTGCTGTTCATCGGCCTGCTGACGCGGTTCCTGAACCGCTTCTTCCAGCCGAGACCGGCCGCGTAGCCGCAGGATCGTCATGGCCGAGATCATCCTCGAGCGCTTCTCCAAGAGCTACGGGCCGGTCCGCGTGCTGCACGAGTTCGACCTCACCGTGCGCGACGGCGAGTTCGTCGCCCTGCTCGGCCCGTCGGGATGCGGCAAGTCCACGCTGCTGCGGATGATCGCCGGGCTCGAGGACATCACCGGCGGCACGCTCACCATCGACGGCGTCCCGATGAACGACCGCCCGGCGCGGGACCGCGACATCGCCATGGTGTTCCAGAACTACGCGCTGTATCCGCACATGACCGCCCGCGACAACATGGCGTTCGGACTGCGTCGTCTCGGGCTGGCGCGCGAGGAGATCGACCGACGTGTCCGGCACGCGACCGACATGCTCGGGCTCGCGCCGCTGCTCGACCGGCTGCCGCGGCAACTGTCCGGTGGCCAGCAGCAGCGGGTCGCGATGGGTCGCGCCCTGGTCAAGACGCCGAAGCTGTTCCTGTTCGACGAGCCGCTGTCCAACCTGGATGCCAAGCTTCGCGAGCAGCTCCGCATCGAGATCAAGAAGCTGCACAAGCTGGTCAGGACCACGACCATCTTCGTGACCCACGACCAGCTCGAGGCGATGACGCTGGCCGACACGATCGTGGTGATGAAGGACGGACGCGTCGAGCAGGTCGGCTCGCCCGCGGAAGTCTTCAACAAGCCCGGCAGCGTCTTCGTCTCCCGCGACCTCCTGGCCGCTAGGCGGACCGGGGCGCAGGAAAGCCTGCGCTGGATCGTCGACGCCAGGTTCGGCATACCCGCCTGGGTCGTGGTGGGCGCGATC
>CAXUCM010000522.1:0-2095 GCA_964249315.1 uncultured Acetobacteraceae bacterium
GGCGGCGGCGCTGCTCGCGGCCGCCGGCATCGAGGTCGCCCCGGACTGCCTGGACGATGCCAGCCGGCGGCTTCGCTTCGAGACCTCCGACCCGATGCTCGACGTGGTGCGGGTGCGCTCCTTCGACGTCGCCACCTTCGTCGCCTACGGGGCCGCGCAGATCGGCATCTGCGGCGCCGACGTGCTGATGGAGTTCGACTATGCCGAGATCTACGCGCCGCTCGATCTCGGCATCGGCGGCTGCCGCGTCAGCGTCGCCGAGCCGGCCGAGGGCTCCGGCGACGAGGACCCGGCGCGCTGGTCGCAGGTGCGCGTCGCCACCAAATATCCCAACATCACCCGTCGGCATTTCGCCGCGCGCGGCATCCAGGCCGAGATCGTCCACCTCAACGGCGCGATGGAGCTTGCCCCCCGCCTCGGCCTGTCGCGGCTGATCGTCGACCTGGTGCAGACCGGCTCGACCCTGCGCGCCAACGGCCTGCGCGAGGCCGAGGTGATCGCGGACGTCACCAGCCGGCTGATCGTCAACCGCACCGCGATGAAGACGCAGCCGGAGGCGATCGCCGCCTGGCTCGCGCGCATGCGCCGTGCCGTGGAAGGCACCCCCGCGTGAGACGGCTCGATGCGTCCGAGCCCGGCTTCGATGCCGCGCTGGACGCGCTGCTCGCGGCGCGCAGCGACGAGGTGGGGCGCGTCGATGCTCCGGTCGCGGCGATCCTGCGGGACGTCCGCGCCCGCGGCGACGCCGCCGTGTGCGCGGCCACCGAGCGCTTCGACCGGCTGACGCTTGCCCCGGACGCGCTGCGCGTCACCGCGGCCGAGATCGACCGCGCCGTGGCCGGGGTGGCGCCCGACCTGCTGGCAGCACTCGACGTCGCCGCCGGCCGGATCGAGGCGTTCCACCGCCTGCAGTTGCCCGCGCCGATCCGGCATCGCGACGAGGCCGGCCTGACCCTGGGACTGCGCTGGACCCCGCTCGATGCCGTCGGACTCTACGTGCCGGGGGGCACCGCCGCCTATCCGTCCTCGGTGCTGATGAACGCGCTGCCGGCGCGCGTCGCCGGCGTCGCGCGCGTCGCCATGTGCGTGCCGACCCCGGACGGCGTGCTCGATCCGCTGGTGCTGGCGGCGGCACGACGCGCCGGCGTCGACGAGATCTGGCGCATCGGCGGCGCCCAGGCCATCGCCGCCCTCGCCTACGGCACCGAGAGCATCCGGCCGGTGGACCGCATCGTCGGCCCGGGCAACGCCTACGTCGCCGAGGCCAAGCGGCAGGTCTACGGCGCCGTCGGCATCGACGGCATCGCCGGCCCCTCCGAGGTGGTCATCGTCGCCGATGGGCGCAACGATCCCGTCCACGTCGCCCTCGACCTGCTGGCCCAGGCCGAGCACGACGCGCTCGCCCAGTCCATCCTGGTCACCGACGACGCGGCCTTTGCCGATACCGTCGCCGACGCCGTGCAGCGCGTGCTGCCGACGCTGCCGCGGGCTGCGATCGCCAGGGCGAGCTGGGACGCGCACGGCGCCATCATACGGGTGGCGGACTGGGCGCAGGCCGTCCGCCTGGTCAACCGGCTGGCGCCGGAGCACCTGCAGCTGATGCTGGCCGCGCCGGAGGCGGTGTTCGCCGGCGTCCGCCACGCCGGTGCGATCTTCATCGGCAGGGACTGTCCGGAGGCGATCGGCGATTATGTCGGCGGTCCCAACCACGTGCTGCCGACCGGCGGCACCGCCCGTTTCGCCTCCGGCCTGTCGGTGTACGACTTCCTCAAGCGCACCACCTGGATCGAGGCCGATCGCGCCTCGCTGCGCCGGGTCGGTGCCGCCGCCGTGGCGCTCGCCCGTGCCGAGGGGCTGGAGGCGCATGCGCGCAGCGTCGCGGTCCGGCTCGAGGCCGGCCCCGCTTGACCGCTCCTGCTTGACCGTATCGTCGGCAATCATCATGTTCCGCCCCTCACGACCCGCCCGCACTCGCGCCAGACCCTGACGGACGAACCCTGCGAGACGGCGTCATGTCCGTGCGGGACGGATCGACATGCCCTGAACAGGAGGCCGATTGCTTCGCCGACCGATCGAACGACACGATGTCTAAGGA
>CAXUCM010000523.1:0-2072 GCA_964249315.1 uncultured Acetobacteraceae bacterium
CTCCGCTCATCAGGGTCGGAGGCGATACGGTCATCGTCGGGCTGCACGCCGAGCAGAGACCCGCGCAGAGTATCGCGCCGAGAACCAGGACCTCTCGAACTCTCATGACGGCTCCGCCAAGGTGAACGACCCATCCGCGATGATGCCGACGAACCTCGACGTCTTCCAGCGCGGACATCGTTCGTTACAAGATCGGGTCCGAGGCCGTCATGCGAAGGCGCGCCTCGCACGAGGGTCTCCGGGACGCCAGGTCAGGGACCTGACGTAGGCCGAGGATCCCGTCGATGGCTCGACGTGGCGTGGCAGCCATCCTGCCTCATGCGCAGGCACGACAACACCGCATGATGCGGCGGTTTCCACGTCGTATGACGAGGTCGGCCGGCAATCGATCACGCTGTTGGCATGTGAGTTGCTTGGCTGAAATCACGGAAGCTCGGCAAGAACTCCGGCGCTTCGCGCCGATGCAACACGGCAGGACACGCCGATATGAAATCATGGAAGTGCTCGACGGATTCCTCGTGCGGTGACGACCATGTAGGCGTCTGGGGCAAGGCGATGAGACATATCTCCTTGCCGGAGGCGCGATTGCGGGACCAGTCCGGGTTCCACGGCCGGATCTCCAACACGGTCTCGCCGCTCGGCATCGAGCTGTCGCGCATCGAATCCTCCGCGCAGACGCTGTCCGGCCCATGTGCCAGCCAGGCACCGTACCTCTGGCTGGCCATGCCGATCGAAGGCAAGTTCCAGCTGGGGATCGACGGCGGGAGCGGCGAGCTGCACGCCGGCGAGATCCTCTATGGCCCCACCGGCTGCGACTCGACCCTGAGCCTAGGTGACCGTTTCGTGATGCTGTACGTCCGGGTTCCGCAGACCATGCTGCATCCGCGCCTGCTGAACCTGCGCGCCATGTCGAACGGCACGCTGACCGGGAAGGTGGCGGTCACTCGCATCTTCTCCGGCCTGCTGCGATCGGTGGTCGACGAGCTCGACGAAATCACCGAGGAGCAGATGCGCCCGGTGGAGATCGCGATCTCGGAGTTCGTCATATCCAGCCTGGGGGAGAGCTCGGCGCTGGCATGTTTCGACGTGGCGGATGCAAGCAACTTCCACCGGATCTGCCAGGCGATCGAGCGGCGACTCGGGGACGGCGAGCTAACCTTGCAGCAGATCGCCGAGCAGCAGCGCATGTCGTCGCGCTACATCCAGAAGCTGTTCCAGCAGGCAGGGCTGAGCTTCAGCCCCTATCTGCGCAGACGCCGGCTGGAACGCTGCTACCTGGACCTGTCGAGCCATACGCTGCGCAAGTTGTCGATCAGCGACATCTCGTTCCGCTGGGGCTTCAACGATGCGGCGCATTTCAGTCGATCCTTCCGGGCCGAGTACGACACCACGCCCAGGGCGTTCCGACAGCAGCAGATGGAACGATCACCCCCGGCCGCGGCCTGAGGCGCCGTCTCCCCCAGTCCACCGAGGAAGCAACGATCCATGGCCCAGCCGAACACGCTGATCTTCGTCGATCTCTGTTCCGACGATCCCCGCGCGGCGGGACGCTTCTACAGCGAGGTCTTCGGCTGGCAGGACGACCCGCGGCCGGCGGGGCTGTACCACCGCATGGTGCCGGGCGGCTTCTTTCCGAGGGGCGACGGATCGGACAGCGAGATCGGCAACCTGCATCTCGGCATCTTCAAGGCGGCGAACGCGCGCCCGCATCCGCAGCCGGACGGCGTGGATCCGCGCGGGCCGAGCCGGGAAGGTCGGCACGCGCGCGTCTGGATCCTGGTGGGAGACGGCCAGTCCGTCGACGACATCCTTGCCCGCGCCGCCGAGCGCAACGCCGAGATCCTGTGGCGCAACCATTACTGGGCCGAGTTCAACGGCTTCAACCATGCGTTCCGCGATCCCTGGGGCAACGAGATCGTCCTGTGGGGCAAGGCCGGTGCGTCGCCCACGATCCCGGATGGCCACACGCGAGAATGACACCGACCCCGATCGCAGAGCCCCGACCGAAAGCTTCGACGTGTCAGCGCCTCATGGATGGATCCTCAAGGCTCAGCCTTGAGCGGGTCCAGGGC
>CAXUCM010000524.1:0-2056 GCA_964249315.1 uncultured Acetobacteraceae bacterium
GCAACGAGATCTACGGCAACGGCGAATACGGCTCGTCATGGGAGACCGATCTGCATGCCGCGCACGACCCGACCACCTACGGCTCCAACGTGGTCCAGTTCGCTTCTGCCATGAAAGCGGTCGATCCGACGATCAAGGTCGGCGCGGTGCTCACGGCTCCCGGAAACTGGCCGGACGGGCAATCGCCGGACTGGAACTCGAACGTCCTCGCGCAATGCGGCAGCGTCATCGATTTCGTCATCGTCCACTGGTATCCGGAAAATCCAGGAAACGAGACGGACCAGGGGCTGCTCGCGGCGCCGCAGAACGGCTTCGCCGGATCGCCGGGCATCGCCGCGATGACGGCCAGGCTCAGGTCGCTGATCAGCCAGTACGGCGGCAAGAACGCGTCCAATATCCAGATCATGGTCACCGAGACGAACTCCGTCGCCTACAACCCCGGCAAGCAGACCGTCGGCGTCGTCAATGCGTTGTTCGCGGCCGACGCGCTGCTCACCTGGGTCGAGAACGGAGCCGCCAACGTCGATGTCTGGGACCTGCATAACGGCAGCGTCGGCGGCAATGCCTCGTCGAGCCTCTACGGCAGCGCGACGTACGGCGATTACGGCATCCTCTCGGACGGCAGCTCGGGCGAGCCCGCGGCGGAGACGCCGTTCCCGACCTATTACGGCATGGAGATGGCGTCGATCCTCGGGCGCCCGGGCGACAGGCTGGTGTCCGTCGTCTCCTCCAGCTCCCTGCTGACGGCACACGCGGCCCTACAGGCCGACGGCAACCTCGCCTTGCTGCTGATCAACAAGGACCCTGCCAACACGACCAGCGCCGCAGTTTCCGTCTCCGGCTATACCCCCGCGGCCAACGGGACGGCCTACCGCTATGGCGAGGCAGGGGGTGCCGTCAGCTCGGCTACCGTCACCGGCCTCGGCTCCGGCTTCACGGTCGCGACGGCACCGTACTCCCTCACGACGATCCTGCTCACCCCGGGCGGGACCCCGATCGCCACTCCCAACTTCAGCCTGGCCGCAAGCCCGGCCAGTCTCTCGGTCGTCCAGGGCGCGACCGGCAGCTCGACCGTCACGGTCGCGCCGTCGGGCGGCTTCAACGGCGCGGTGACCTTCGCGGCAGCCGGCATGCCCGCCGGCGTCACCGCTTCGTTCAGCCCGTCCTCGGCCGCCGGATCGACCAGCCTGACGCTTGCAGCCGGCAGCTCCGCGACGCCCGGCAGTCATGCGATCACCATCACCGGAACCAGCGGCACCCTGCATGCGAGCACCAGCGTCACGCTCGTCGTGACCGCGGCCGCGCCGTCGGGCTTCAGCCTGTCGGCCAGTCCGGCATCCGTCTCCGTGCTGCAAGGCGCGAATGCGACCGCAACGATCGACGTCACCCCCTCCGGCGGTTTCAAGAATGCTGTCGCGTTGACGGCCGCCGGCCTTCCGAGCGGCATCAGCGCCAGCTTCAGTCCGGCCTCGACCCAATCCACGAGCACGCTCACCTTGTCTGCCGGCAGCGCTGCGACCCCGGGCACAAATACGCTGACGATCAGCGGAACCGGCGGTGCATCGAGCAGCACGGTGACGCTTCCGCTGACCGTCCTCGCGGGCGGATCCAACGTCGGCGGCGCGACCTTCACAGCTCAGGCGTCGAGCGGCCCGTGGTTCGACGAGGATGACGTGATGCTCTCGGCGCCGGCGTCGATCACCGCCGTGACGCTGACCATCACCGTGCCGGCCACCAACGTGAGCTTCAACGGCACCTACGACACGGTCGGTTCGCAGATCATCACCGGTCATTCCGGCAGCGCCAACCTCGTCTACGTCTACACGCTCGGCGCCGGTCAGGTGATCTCGCCCGGGCAGTACAAATTCGCGGCGCAGATGAACGGCAACGGCACCACGCATGGGGTCTCAGGCGACAGCTGGTCCGTGACCTACAGCTCGGGCGGCACGACCTACACCCAGTCGGGCAGGATCTAGAGCATCATCCGATCAGATGGGATCGTCTGATTGGATAAAGATGCTCGCCAAAACAACGAGCTGGAGCGGGTTCCGTGAGC
>CAXUCM010000525.1:0-2048 GCA_964249315.1 uncultured Acetobacteraceae bacterium
GATGATGATCGCCGGCCGTGCCGCCCCGCTGCCGGTCATCGCGGCGCGCGGAACAGGATCCGGTTCAGGCCGATCAGCATCGCCGCGGTCTGCGTCCAGGCCGGCTCGAACCGCCCCGGCGACACGCCGCGCGCCTGCATCATCGCCGCGATCTCGCCCAGCGTGCGCTCGCCGTCGATCAGCCCGAGCAGCGCCCTTGCCGACGGCGGCAGCGGCACGCGCACCGGCAGCTGACCGAAGCGATGCGCCAGCGCGCCGTCGGGACCGATCTGCGCCGCCAGCGTCGCGGCCGGGATCTCGCGTGCGACCGGCACCCGATGCGGTGCCGCAAGGTCGGTGATCGGCGCCGCCTCGCCCGGCCGGCGCAGGTAGGCGACGTGGGTGTTCATGTTGCCGGCGAGCGCTTCGGCCAGCGCCGCCCGCGCCGGTTCGGCGAGGCCGGCGATGCGTGCGCGCAGCCTGGCGTCGGGCAGCAGCAGCGACGGATCGTAGCGCGCCGGCTCCAGCAGGCAGGCGGTTTCGAGGCCGGCGCGCTCGACCATCGCCAGCAGCGCCGGCACGTCGTAGGCGCGTTCGCGGCCGTTCAGCAGCAGGTCGTACAGCCCGGCATCGCCGCCGCTCAGATGATCGCCGAAATTGGTGTTGGCGCGCAGCCACGCCGTCGCCGGCAGATGACGCATCGTGCGACGGGCGATGTCGAGCCGCGAGGCGGGCGGCTGGTCCAACGGCGCGAGCAGGCCCAGCGCGTCCTGCAGCATGTAGACGCCCGTGCGCCCGTGCGGCGCGTAGACCATCAGCCCGATGCCGCCGCCCGGGGCGAGCCGGTCGCGCAGGTCGGCCAGCGTGCGGTCCGGATCCGGCAGGTGATGCAGCACGCCGCAGCAATCGATGTAGTCGAAACGGCCGAGCTCCAGGCCGGGCAGGTCGAGCAGCGACTCGCGCCGGAAGGCGATGTTGGTCAGGCCGCGCGCCGCCGCCCGGCCCGCGGCGATCGACAGCGCGCGTTCGGAGCGGTCGAGGCAAAGCACCTGGCCGGGGCGCCCGGAGCGGGCGAGCTGCTGGGCCAGCATGATCGCGCCGTCACCGGTGCCGCAGCCCGCGACCAGCGCCCGCAGCGGGGTCGATTGCGGCCGCGCGGCCGCGAACACCCAGTGGTCGATCTCGCGCAGGTGGCTCGGGCTGCCGATGACCAGCCGCGTCGCTTCCTCTCGCGGCTCGCGGGCGGGATAGGGATAGGCCTCGTACTGGGCGGCGAGCGCGCGGTCGGCGGGATCGTCCGCCGCGGGCTCAGCCACGCGGCGTCAGCTTGCCGCGCTGCCAGGCGTCGGCCGCCGCCTCCGCGGTCATCCCCTCGAAGCGCATCGCGTGCGCCATCGCGCTGACCACCTTGTTGCCCAGCGTGAGCTCGTCGAGCTCGTCGATCAGGTCCGGGTCGAGCGCGTCGCGGAGGTCCGTGCGCAGCAACAGCCGCGCCTGCTGCTCGGGGCCGAGTGCGGCGCGCGGATCCTCCAGCACGCGCAGCCGGTTCGTATGCAGCAGCTCGTGCGGGCGGCAGAGCGGCACGATCCGGCTGGGCTCGCCGGAAGCGGCCCAGTCGGCCGCCTCGGCGTCGGAGGCGGCGTCGATCGTATACCCGGCGGCGGCCAGGCCGTAGCTGTCGACGACCCGCCCGGCGGCGAACCCGATCGGGCCCGAACCCGGCACGACGATGCGCCGGTCGAGATCGTCGCGCGCGCCGAGGCCGGCGATATCGTCCGCCGCCGCGCTGCTCGATGCCGGGACGCACCAGACCAGCGCCGGACGGTACAGCAGCCCGAGCGGCTGCATGTGCCGGGACGGAAGATCGGCGTCGAGCAGCGGCAGCCAGGCCGAGGCGAACAGGTCGATCTCGCCCTGGGCGAGCGCCTCGGCGCGGGTCTCCACCGGCATCGGCCGCAGCACGACCTCGTGGTCGTGCGCCTCCAGCACGCGCGCCACGGCGGCAGCACTGGCCTCGTGCAACGGGATGGCGGGGAAACCCAACGTCAGTGCGTGCATCGATCCCTGCC
>CAXUCM010000526.1:0-2041 GCA_964249315.1 uncultured Acetobacteraceae bacterium
CGCGGCAGGGCCACCGCACGCGGATCGCCCGCGCGCGCCAGCCGCTCCAGCGCCGGACCGCCGGGCCAGCCCAGCCCGAGCATCTTGGCGACCTTGTCGAAGGCCTCGCCGACGGCGTCGTCGATGGTGCCGCCGAGCCGGCGGTACGCGCCGACGCCCTCGACCGCGATGCACTGGCAATGGCCGCCGGAGACCAGCAGCAGCAGGTACGGGAACCCGGCGCCTCCCTCGACCAGGCCCGGCAGGCGCGCGGTCAGCGCATGCGCCTCGATATGGTTGACCGGCACGAACGGCACGCCGAGCCCGAGCGCCATGCCCTTGCCCAGGCCGCTGCCGACGATCAGGCCGCCGATCAGCCCCGGTCCGCAACTTGCCGCGATCGCACCGAGGTCGCGGGGCGCCAGTCCGGCCTCGCCCAGCACCCGTCGCACCAGGCCGGGCAGGTGGGCGAGGTGGGCGCGGGCGGCGATCTCGGGCACCACGCCGCCGAATTGCCGGTGCTCGGACTGGCTCAGCACCGCCTCGGCGAGGATCGTGCCGTCGGCCGCAAGGATCGCGCAGGCGGTCTCGTCGCAGGAGGACTCGATACCCAAGATCGGGCCGGGCACCGAAGTCTCCAGGCGCCTTTCCGCGGCCGGGCGTCTTTCCTTCATCACTCGCCGGTAATAGGACACGCGCATGGGTCCCGAACAGCCGTCTTCCGCGCTCCAGAATGGCGCCGCCGCGGGGGGGGCGCGCGGCGTCGGCACCGACGCCCGACGCACGGCGCCGCATCGCCGCACGCTGCCGCTTCGCGTCGGCACGCGCGGCTCGCCGCTGGCGCTGGTGCAGACCCGCGCCTTCCTGACCATGCTGACCCGGTTCTGCCCGCTGCTGCGCGACATGGGCGCGTTCCAGGAGCACGCCATCAACACCACCGGCGACAAGGTGCAGAACCGCCTGCTGGCGGAGATCGGCGGGAAGGGCCTGTTCGCCAAGGAGATCCACGAGGCGCTTTCGGACGGCCGCATCGATTTCGCCGTGCACAGCCTGAAGGACCTCGAGACCCAGCTCCCGGACGGGCTGGTGCTGGCCTGCACGCTGAAGCGCGAGGACGCGCGCGACGTGCTGATCCTGGGTCCGGACTGCACGCTGCCGGATCCGGAGGATCCGTACGCCAGCCTCCGCCCGGGCGCGGTGATCGGCACCGCCTCGGTGCGCCGGCAGGCGCAGCTGCTGCACGCGCGCCCGGACCTGACCAGCGTGCTGCTGCGCGGCACCGTGCAGACTAGGCTGGACAAGGTCGCCGCGCGCCGCTGCGACGCCAGCCTGCTGGCGCTGGCCGGGCTGCGCCGGCTCGACATGGAGGATCGCGCCGACATCGTGCTGGATCCGGAGCTGATGGTGCCGTCGGCCGGGCAGGGCATCGTCGGCGTCACCGTGCGCGCCGACGATATCGAGCTGCGCGAGCTGCTCGCCGCCATCGAGGACTACAAGGCGCGCGCCGTCTCCACCGCCGAACGCGCCCTGCTGGCCGAGCTGGACGGCTCCTGCCGCACGCCGATCGGCGGCTACGCCCGACTGATCCCGCTGGTTGCCGGGACCGCCTTCAAGGACACCGAGCCGCAGCTGCACCTGACCGGCCTGGTCGCCCGCGAGGACGGCTCGTTCCTGCTCAAGCGCGCGATCAGCGGCGCCACCGCCGACGCCGAGCGGCTCGGCCGGGAGCTCGGCCGCAGCCTGCGGGCCGACAGCCCGTCCGACCTGTTCGACTGATCCCGGGCGGCCTCGGATGCGACGGCAGGTCCTGGTGGCGCGGCCGGAGCCCGGTCTGGGCGAGACCGTGCGCGCGGTGGCCGCGCGCGGCTTCGAGCCGGTCGCCTGTCCGCTGATCGCGGTGCATCGACGCGAGGCTCGCACCGTGCGGCTCGACCGTCCCGACGCGTTGCGCGCGGTGCTGCTGACCAGCCGACAGGCGGTCGCCCCGCTGGCCGCGCTCGCGGCGCTGCCTCCCGCGCTGGCCCGGCTGCCGGTGTTATGGGTCGGCGCCCGCACCCCGTCC
>CAXUCM010000527.1:0-2028 GCA_964249315.1 uncultured Acetobacteraceae bacterium
TTGACCCCTCGATCCGTCACGCCTCCCCGACGAAAACATGCCCGCGTGACAGATCCAGCCGGCAGCGGCTGCCCGGCGGCAGCGACGGATCGCCCGAGCTGGCGAGCACCTCGATCACGCTGTCGCTGCCGCCGAGCTCGACATCGTAGTGCGTGAACGCGCCGACCCGGCGCGCCGCCAGGATCGTCGCGGCGCCGTCCGTCGCCAGGCTCAGGCCGATCTCGTACGGGCGGATCGAGACCAGCGCCGGCCCGTCGGGGCAGTCGGTGCGCAGCCGGATCGCACCGGGCGCCGAGACCATTGCGACGCCGCCGCGCACCACCGCCGGCAGACGCACGCTCTCGCCCAGGAACTGATGCACGAAGGCATCGCGCGGCCGTCGGTCCAGCTCCTCCGGCGTGCCGAGCTGCACCAGCGTGCCGCCGCGCAGCAGGGCGATGCGGTCGGCCACCTCGATCGCCTCGCCCTGGTCGTGCGTCACCAGGATGCTGGTCAGGCCGAGCCGGTCGTGCAGCCCGCGCAGCCAGGTGCGGATCTCCTTGCGCACCATCGGATCGAGCGCGCCGAACGGCTCGTCCAGCAGCAGCAGCTCGGGCTCGGTGGCGAGTGCCCGCGCGAGCGCCACGCGCTGCCGCTGACCGCCCGAGAGCTGCGCCGGCCGGCGGGCGCCGAGATGGCCGACCTGCACCAGTTCGAGCAGCTCGCCGACCCGCGCGTTGATGGCGGCGCGGTTCGGCCGGCGCCGGCGCGGCCGCACGCGCAGCCCGAAGGCGACGTTCTCGGCGACGCTCATATGGCCGAACAGCGCGTAGCTCTGGAACACGAAGCCGATATTGCGCTCGCGTGCCGGCACCCGGGTGACGTCGCGGGCGCCGATGCGCAGCTGTCCGGTATAGCGCGGCTCGAGCCCGGCGATGATCCGCAGCAGCGTGGTCTTGCCGGCGCCGGACGGACCCACCAGAGCCAGGAACTCGCCCTTCGCGACCGCCAGGTCGATGTCGCGGACCGCCGGCGTCTGCCCGAACCGGCAGCTGATGCCGCTGAGCTCGACGCCGGTGGGCTGCATCACGAAATCCTTCACCGCGCCCTCACGCCGCCTCGGCGGCGCCGCGGCGCCACTCCAGCAGCCCGCGCAGCCCGACCGCCAGACCCGAGACGGTCGCGAGCAGCGACGCCAGGGCGAAGGCGGCGACCGTCTGGTAGTCGTCGTAGAGCGTCTCGATGCGCAGCGGCACCGTCTCGGTGACGCCGGGGATGTGGCCGGAGACCACCGAGACCGCGCCGAACTCGCCGAGCGCGCGCGCGGCGCAGAGCAGCACGCCGGAGAACAGCGCCCAGCCGATGCCCGGCAGCGTCACGCGCGTGAAGGTGGCGAGGAAGCCGGCGCCCAGCATCGTCGCCGCCTCCTCGCCATCGCGGCCGCGCGCCTCGAGCACCGGCATCACCGTGCGCACGACGAAGGGGAACGTCACGAACAGGGTGGCGAGCAGGATGCCGGGACGGGCGAACATGATCTGCACGTGGTTGTGCGCGAGTGCCGGTCCGAACCAGCCGCGCGATCCGAACAGCAGCACCCAGACCAGGCCCGCGACCACCGGCGAGACCGAGAGCGGCAGCTCGATCAGCACCAGCAGCAGGCCGCGACCGCGAAAGTCGAACCGGGTCAGCGCGTAGCCCGCGAACACCCCGCAGACCGTGTTGATCGGCACCGCCGTCGCCGCCACCGCAGCACTCAGCCGGATGGCGCTCAGCGCATCGTCGTCGCCGAGCCCGGCGAGCGCGGCCTCGACGCCCTGTCGCAGCGCCTCGCCGAACAGGGACGCCAGCGGCAGCACCAGCAGCAGCAGTGCCGCGAGCCAGGCGAGGCCGGCCAGCAGCACGCGCATGCTCAGGCCGCGCCCTGGCCGGTCGGGAGGGCGGCGCGCAGCAGGCTGACCAGCAGCAGGATCGCCGCCGCGGCGAGCAGCATGACCAGCCCGATCGCGGCGGCGCCGGCATAGTCGAACTGCTGCAGCCGGATGACGATCA
>CAXUCM010000528.1:0-2019 GCA_964249315.1 uncultured Acetobacteraceae bacterium
GTCCAGGGCAGAGCCCTGGCCTCTCCTAGCTTGCCGACTTGCGGTCAAACGGTTTTCCCATGGTATTGGGAATACGCGACATGGAAAGAGCGGCGCGGGCATGGCGGAGCCGATCGAGAATCACGGCATCATCGGCGACCTGCGCACCGCCGCCCTGGTTGCCATCGACGGCACCATCGATTTCCTCTGCTGGCCGCGCTTCGACAGCCCGAGCCTGTTCGCCTCCCTGCTCGACGACGCGCAGGCCGGATGCTTCGAGCTGGCGCCGGTGCTGGACGGCGCCCGGCGACGGCAGCTCTACCTGTTCGACACCAACGTGCTGCTGACCCGGTTCCTCTCCTCCGAAGGCGTCGCCGAGGTCTCGGACTTCATGGTCGTGGGCGACGCGGCGCTGCCGCAGCGGCTCATACGCCGGGCCAAGGCGGTGCGCGGTACGGCGCATTTCCACATGCGCTGCGCGCCGCGCTTCGACTATGCCCGTGCCGGCCACGAGGTGCGCGAGGAGGCGGGCAGCGTCGTGTTCGCCTCGAACGGGGCGGACGGCACGTCGGTGCGCCTGCGCGCCAGCGTGCCGCTGGAGCTTGAGGACGGGGCAGCGGTGGCGACGTTCGAGCTCGCGGCCGGCGAGTCCGCCGCCTTCGTGCTGGAGGACGCCGCCCTCGACGCGGAGGCCGGCGGCGTCGATCCCGCCCTGGTGGCTGCGGCGTTCAAGACGACGTCGGACTACTGGCGGCAATGGGTGGCGCAGTCCGACTATGGCGGCCGCTGGCGCGAGGTGGTCAACCGCTCGGCGCTGATGCTGAAGCTGCTGACCTCGGTGGAGCACGGCTCGATCATCGCAGCACCCACCTTCGGCCTGCCGGAGGCGATCGGGGGCACCCGCAACTGGGACTATCGCTTCACCTGGATCCGCGACGCCGCCTTCACCGCGTATGCCTTTCTGCGACTCGGCTACACGCGAGAGGCTGCCGCGTTCCTGTCCTGGCTCGGCGCGCGCGCGAGCCATAGCGGCGCCGACGGCAGGCTGCCGGTGATGTTCGCGCTGGATGGCGGAAGGGAGCCGGTCGAGATCGAGCTTGCGCACCTGCGCGGCTACCAGGGATCGGTCCCGGTCCGCATCGGTAACGCCGCCGGCGAGCAGTTGCAGCTCGACATCTACGGCGAGCTGCTGGACGCGGTCTACCTGTCGGACAAGTACGGCGAGCAGGTCTCCTGGGAGGCGTGGGAAGGCATCGCCCGATCGATCGAGTGGGTCGTCGAGAACTGGCGTCAGCCCGACGAGGGCATCTGGGAGATGCGCGGCGGCCGCGAGGAGTTCCTGCATTCGCGGCTGATGTGCTGGGTCGCCCTGGATCGGGCGCTGCGGCTGGCGCGCAAGCGGTCGTTGCCCGCGCCCGAGCAGCGCTGGTCCGAGGCGCGCGACGAGATCTATCGCGACATTCACGAGAACTTCTGGAATGCCGAACTCGGCGCGTTCGTGCAGAGCCGCCGCGGCCAGGCGCTCGATGCCTCCTGCCTGCTGATGCCGCTGGTGCGCTTCATCAGCGCCACCGACCCGCGCTGGCTGTCGACGCTCAAGGCGGTGGGCGAGCAGCTGCTCGATGACAGCCTGGTGTTCCGCTACTCGTCCGACGCCGCGGCGGACGGGCTGGGCGGGGCGGAGGGCACCTTCAACATGTGCTCGTTCTGGTACGTCGAGTGCCTGGCGCGTGCCGGCGACCTGCCAAAGGCGCGCTTCTTCTTCGAGAAGACCCTCGGCTACGCCAACCATCTCGGGCTGTATGCCGAGCAGACCGGTCCTGCGGGCGAGCAGCTCGGCAATTTCCCGCAGGCCTTCACCCATCTCGCGCTGATCAGTGCGGCGATATACCTGGATCGCGCCCTGCTGCGCGGGGGTGCCCCGCGCGACGGGTAGGTCAAGGTCGGGGCTCCGCCCCAAGCCCCGCCAAAGGCTTGCCTTTGGAAACCTCGTTGAAAGCAAGTGGATTCTCAAGGCTTTGCCTTGAGCGGGTCCAGGGC
>CAXUCM010000529.1:0-2010 GCA_964249315.1 uncultured Acetobacteraceae bacterium
CCACTCGCGCGCGAACGGCGGCCTGCCGCGCGGCAAATGGCTCGACGCCGCGCCGGAGGTCGCGGCCGCGCTGCACGACGAGGCGACGCGCGTGCTCACGGTCGAGGATGCCTGTCGCAGCCTGCGCATGGCGGCGCTGAGCGCGGCCCTGCTCGGGCTGGCGCTGCCGATCCTGGAGCGGCATGCCGGCGAGAAGCAGCTCGGCGCGCTGCTCGACTATGACGACCTGATCGCGCGCACGCTGGCGCTGCTGGACGATCCCGGCGTCGCCTGGGTGCTGTTCAAGCTCGATGGCGGCATCGACCACCTGCTGCTCGACGAGGTGCAGGACACCTCGCCGCTGCAATGGCAGATCGCCTGGGCGCTGACGGGAGAGTTCTTCGCCGGGCGCGGCGCCGGCGAGGAGCGGCCGCTGCCGCGCACGATCTTCGCGGTCGGCGACTACAAGCAGTCGATCTACGCCTTCCAGGGCGCCGACCCGGCGCAGTTCCATGCCTGGCGCGAGCGGTTCCGCGCCCGCGTGCAGGCCGCCGGCGAGGTCTGGCTCGAGCCGTCGCTGACGGTGTCGTTCCGCTCGACCGCGCCGGTGCTGGCCCTGGTCGATGCGGTGTTCGCCGATCCCGACGCCGCGCGCGGCCTGCTCGAGCCGGAGCGCGGACCGCTCGATGCGCACCGCGCCGCGCGCACGGACGCGCCCGGCCGGGTCGAGCTGTGGCCGCTGGTGCCGCTGGAGGCGGAGAGCGCGCAGCCGGCGCCCCAGCCGGGACCGTGGCAGGCGCCGTCGCGGAACGCCGGGCAGGACTCCGCCCCGCAGCGGCTGGCCGTGGGGCGGGCGCGATGGATCGCGGGCGAGATCGGGGGGGCCGACCCGCAGGGCGGCGCGCCGCTCGCCGCCGGCGAGGTGCTGGTGCTGGTACCGCGACGCAGCGCCTTCGTGCGCGCGCTGATCCGGGCGCTGAAATCCGAGGACGTGCCGGTGGCGACGCTGGTGCGCACCGGGCTGGTCGACCAGCTCGCGGTGCGCGACCTGCTGGCGCTGTGCGAGGCGCTGCTGCTGCCGATGGACGACCTCACCGTCGGCTGCGTGCTGACCAGCCCGCTCGGCGGCCTCGCCGACGATGCGCTGATGGCGCTCGCCACCACCCGCGGCGGCGACCGGCTGTGGGACAGCCTGCGCGAGCGCCACGCCGAGCGCCCGGACTGGGCCGCCGCCTGGCGGTTCCTCGCGGCGTTGTTCGCCCGGGTCGATTACGCGACCCCGTACGCGCTGCTCGGCGAGGCGCTGGGCCGGCTCGGCGGCCGGGCGCGGCTTCTGGCCCGGCTCGGGCCGGAAGCCGCCGAGCCGGTCGACGAGCTGCTTGCAGCGGCGCTGCGCTACGAGGCCGGCCATCCGCCGTCGCTGCAGGGCTTCCTGCACTGGATCCGCCATTCCGAGGCGACGATCAAGCGCGAACCCGACGGCGCCGGCGACGCGGTGCGGGTGATGACGGTGCACGGAGCCAAGGGATTGCAGGCGCGGCTGGTGGTGATGCCGGACACCACAGGCGCGCCCCAGTCGGACGACACGCTGTTCTGGACGCAGGACCCGCAGACCGGTGCCGCGCTGCCGTTCTGGGTGCCGCGCGGCGAGCTCGCCAGCACGCCGACGCACCGGCTCAGCACGGCGGTGCGCGCCGCCATGCTCGAGGAGCAGAACCGGCTGCTCTACGTGGCGCTGACCCGGGCCGCGGACCGGCTGGTGGTGTGCGGCTGGCAGACCCGGCGGGCGCCCCCGGAAGGAGCCTGGTACGGGCTGTGCCGCCAGGGCTTCGAGCGCGCCGGCGCCGTCGCCGGACCCTTCACGCTCGGCTGGGAGGGCGCGCGGCTGGTGCTCGAGTCGGGCGGCGCCGGAGCCGCGGCGCGCGTGCCGCTCGCGCCGCCGCCGGTGGTGCTGCCGGACTGGCTCGGCCGGGCGCCGGACTGGCGTGCCGCGCCGCCGCCGCCGGAGCCGCGCCTGCCGAACCCGCTGGC